>QKHD01000310.1 GCA_003250175.1 Helicobacteraceae bacterium | reverse complement strand
AACGGGGATAGTGCCGCTGCTAAGTTCGCTACTGGTATTGCTGGGAATGTTTATCGCCCTGCGGCTGACGACTTTGATCGAACTCAAACGCCTCTTCCCCTTTGACCTGCTGGTTATCATCGGCTCGGCATTGGGGATTGCCCAGGTGCTTTATTCCAGCGGTGTGGCCGGAGACATGGCCGGGGTCGTCATGGGGATTTTTGCGGGAGAGGGGGCTTATGGGGCACTGATCGGGGTCTTTTTGCTCACCCTGCTTTTAACCGAGATGATGACCAACAACGCGGCGGCGGCACTTAGTTTTCCCATTGCCCTGGCGACCGCCCAGGGGCTTGGGGTCGATCCGCTGCCCTTTATCATGGTGGTTGCCTATGGGGCAAGTGCCAGTTTTATCAGTCCGTTCGGGTATCAGACCAACCTGATGGTTTACAGCATCGGCGGGTACCGGCTGGGGGATTTTCTCCGCCTGGGCCTTCCGTTAACCGTCATGTACACGCTGGTCGTGCTGGTTTTGGTTCCCCTGTTTTTCCCATTTTAGAGAAGGAAGCGTAATGCAAGAAAATATCGTATGGCACGAACACCACGTGGATAAGGCCCAGCGTATGCAGCGGCTCAAACAAAAGCCCTGCGTCCTATGGTTTACGGGGCTCAGCGGCTCCGGAAAGTCCACCATTTCCAATGCGGTGGAGGGCTATCTCTTCTCCCAAAACCACATGACGTACCTGCTGGACGGCGACAACGTCCGCCACGGGTTGAATAAAGATCTTGGCTTTTCCGATGGGGATCGGGTCGAGAATATCCGCCGTATCGGCGAGGTTTCCAAACTGTTCGTGGACGCGGGTATTATTGTATTGAGCGCCTTTATCTCGCCCTTTCGAAACGACCGGGAGATGGTGCGGGGACTTCTGAACGAAGGGGAGTTTGTCGAGGTTTTTGTGGACACCCCCCTGGCAGTATGCGAATCACGTGACCCCAAGGGACTCTATAAAAAAGCCAGGGAGGGGAAGATTCCCAACTTTACGGGGATCGACTCTCCCTACGAAGCCCCCGCTGCTCCGGAGATCCATATCCGGACCGACCTTTACGACATCGAGACCTCCGTCAAGATGATTATCGACTACCTGAAAGAGAAGGGGTATCTCCATGCTTGAAACGATTGATATTCAAAAGATCGTCGCCATTGCCGAAGAGGCGGGGCGTGTGATTATGGAGGTCTACGCACGGGATTTTGCCGTTGAGTACAAGTCGGACGACTCCCCCCTGACCGAGGCCGATACCCTCTCCAATGCCATTATCTGCAAAGCGTTGCAGGCGGCTTATCCGCAGCTGCCGATCCTCTCCGAAGAGGGGAAGGCTATTGCCTATGAGAGCCGAAAAGCGTGGGAGTATTTCTGGTGCATCGACCCCATTGACGGCACCAAGGAGTTCATCCGTAAAAACGACGAATTCACGGTCAATATTGCCCTGATTCACTGCGATACTCCGGTTTTGGGTGTGGTCTATGCCCCGGCGCTGGGTGACATGTACTACGCCAAAAAAGGGGAGGGGGCCTACAAAAAAAGCAGCCGGGGGCTCCAAAAACTGCCCCACACCCACAATACCGCTCCGGAAGAGGCCCTCAAGATCGTGGCGTCCAAATCCCACCTCTCCGAAGAGACCCAGGCCTTTATCGACGAGCTGGCCAAGGGAACCAAGCAGATCGAACAGGTCTCCAAAGGGAGCAGCCTCAAGCTCTGCATGGTGGCGGAAGGCGATGCCGATATCTACCCGCGCCTGGCACCGACCATGGAGTGGGATACAGCCGCTGCCGATGCGGTTGTGCGCGAAAGCGGCAAGATGAGTTACCAATATACCCCCGAGTCTGTCCAAAAACCTCTGGTGTATAACAAGGAAGACCTGCTCAACCCCTGGTTTGTGGTAAGATAAGATTTTTTATAGAACGTAAGAGCATTTTCTTTTTGTGTTAGGCGGTTTACACCGGGAGGAAGTTATGGGGCAGTATACGATCATTTTTATTCGGCCTACCCATTATGATATGCGTGGGTATCCGATTCGCTGGTTGCGTTCTATTATTCCTTCCAACACGTTGGCCGTTATGAACGGCCTAGCCCAAGACCTCGCTGAACGGAAGGTTCTTGGTGACGATATCAGGATCAAGTCGGTCATTATCGATGAGAGCAACCAGAAAATTCCTTTTCGTCCATTAATCAAACAACTAAAAAAAGAGGGTGGCCTGGTGGCTATGGTCGGAGTACAGACCAATCAGTTTCCCAGAGCACTGGATATTGCCAAGCGGTTTAGGGAGTATGATATCCCCGTTGTTATGGGAGGTTTTCACATTTCCGGCAGCATAGCAATGCTGCCGACATGGCCTCCGGAACTTTTGGAGGCCAGAACGTTAGGTATAACCCTATTTGCCGGCGAAGCTGAAAATGGCCGTTTTGAATTGGTTGTTAAAGATGCTTTTCATAAACGTCTGCCGGAAATTTATGATTATCTAAAATCCTCTCCTCCTTTACAAAAGGAGCCAATTCCCTTTTTACCGCACACTGTTATACGGCGGACTCTTGGGGCCTATTCCAGTTTTGACCTGGGCCGAGGATGTCCCTTTAGCTGCTCGTTTTGTACGATCATCAATGTTCAGGGCAAGTCCAGTCGTTTCCGCCATGTTGATGACTTGGAAGCGATCATACGGCACAACCACGCGCAAAAGATCGACCGTTTTTTCATTACCGATGACAATCTTGCCCGGAATGCTAACTGGAAGCTCTTTTTTGACCGTCTGATCCATCTAAAAGAAGAGGGTATTAAGGTCCGGCTCCAAATCCAGATCGATACGAGAAGTCATGAGATTCCCGGTTTTATCGACAAAGCGGTGGCCGCCGGTGTTGATCAGCTTTTTATCGGGATGGAGAGTGTCAGTCCGGAAAATTTGGCTGCTATCGGAAAAAAACAGAATCGGGTCAGTGCCTATAGGGAGATGCTCATGGCATGGAAACAACATCCTGTTATTGTCATTGCCGGGTATATTATTGGGTTCCCGTCGGATACACCTGAAAGTGTACGCAGAGATGTTGAAGTGCTCAAACAGGAGCTGCCCATTGATCTGGTCTATTTCTCCTACTTGACCCCCCTTCCCGGCAGTGAAGATCACCAATTGTTTGTACAGAATGGAAAATGGCTTGATCCGGATATGAATCGGTATGATCTTCATCATGCTGTCTGCCATCATCCGGGGATGAGCGATGCAGAGCGGGAAAGTGTTTTTAATAGCGCATGGGAACAGTTTTACTCATGGGAGCACATCGAGATCATCCTAAAACGGATGGTTGCTCTAAAGAGTAACAAAAGATTTACAAC
>QKHD01000348.1 GCA_003250175.1 Helicobacteraceae bacterium | reverse complement strand
CCTCGCCCAGACCGAGGGCGAATACGGCAACTACGGTGCCATCTACCAGGAGTTTGTGGAGATGCCCAAAAATGCCCGGGGCGAACGCTATCAGGCCGGACTCTTCTACATTTACGAACCGGTAGGGCTGGGCTTCCGTAAAGGCGGCGAGGTGATGGATAACTACGCCAAGTTCGTCACCCACCGGCTGGTCTGACCATGCTTAGAAAGTACCGTGCCCGCATTCAGCTCGTCGTAGCGGCTGCGGTACTTTTTTTACAGGTCACTCTGGCCTACCACCACCACGATCCCCAAGATCATGTCCAGTGCGAGTCCTCCTGCCAGCTAAGCGTCGAGAGCCCCGTATCCCACCACGATGCGGACAGCGACGAGAGCTGCGCCTACACCCTCTTTTACCTCAATAATCATGCAGGCGATCCGCTCGCGAGCGTCTCCACACTTCCGGAGCCGGAGTTTTTTACCTTTATTGCCGACGATACGACCGCACACTATTCCCAGACCACCCAAACCTCCTTTAACAGCCGCGCACCTCCCCGTTTTTCCTAACCCTGAACCCCTTTAATTTCTAACTATTTTTATTGCAAGGAAAACCTATGCGCACACATGTACTATTCTCGTTTGCGGCGGCTGCATCATTGATGGCGGCGGAACCGACGGAAAAATTTATTCCCGATATTTCCCTTATTACGGATTTTGGCTACCTGCACAACAGCCTGGATGCCCACCAGATGGAGCTTTTGGAGATGCCGGGGTTTACCCACGCTGCGGCGGAAGAGGCGGAGCACGGTCACGACCACGGCGGTGCCGCGGAAGGCTTTAACCTCAACTACGCCGAGCTGGTTATGGCGGCGGCGGTGGATCACCGGTTTGACCTGCTGACCGCCTTTCACCTCAGTGAAGACTCCTTCGAAGTCGAAGAGGCCTACATCCGGACCCGGGGCCTTGGCGGCGGGCTGGATATGAAAGCCGGAAAGTTCCTCAGCGGCATCGGCCGCATCAACCCCCACCACCCCCACGCCTGGAGTTTTGATGCCCAGCCCTTGATCTACAACGCCTTTTTGGGCGAGCACGGCCTGCTGGAGAAAGGGGTGCAGATGACCTGGCTGGCTCCCAGCGAAACCTATCTTCTGCTGGGGGTCGAAGTTTTGCAGGGTGAAAACGAAATGAGTTTCGGCAGCGAGACCTTTACCATTCTCCCCGAAGACGGCAACACCAGTGTGGGCGTCGAATCCGGAGAGGTCACCGCACCGGCCCTGGCGACCGCCTTTATCAAAACCTCCGTTGATACAGGCGATCTGACGACGCTGGTCGGGCTCTCCTACCTCTCCGGAGCGAGCCGGATCAACCACGAAGATCACGGCTTTGACGGCACCGCTACGATTATCGCGGCGGATCTGACCCTGAAATATTTTCTAAACTCCTACAGCCAGCTGACCTGGCAGAGCGAGTACATGCAGCGCCGTATGGAAGGAACCCAGCTCGTGCAGGGGGCTTCCAGCGTTACCCAGGCCAATCTGGAAAAAGAGCAGGCGGGTTACTACACCCAGCTGGTCTACCGCATGGACAAGAGCTGGCAGGCAGGGGTACGCTACGACGCCATCACCCAAAACAGCGTGACCGTTAACGGAGCGGATCAAAACAAGCCCGAGGCGCTGACTCGAACCACCCTCAACCTGGACTATAACCCCAGCCACTTTTCCCGCCTGCGGATCAGCTACACCCAGGATGACTCCCAATACGAAGAGGATGAAAAACGCTCCTTTCAGAGCCTATCCGTCAGCTTCAATATGGCCATCGGCACCCATGGTGCCCACAGCTTTTAAGGAGATATCATGCGAGCATTACTGACCCTTCTAGCCCTGGGACTTTCGCTGAGTGCCAAGGTCGAGGTGGTGACCTCCTACGCCTACATCGCCGATCTGGTTCGCCAGGTCGGGGGCGAGCAGGTGGGGGTCACCTACCTGGCCAAGCCAACCCAGGACCCGCACTACGTGGTGCCCAAGCCCTCCTATGTGGCCAAGCTGCGCCGAGCCGATCTGCTGGTGGTCAACGGCGGCGGCCTGGAGGTGGGCTGGATGCCCCCGCTCATTCGCCAGTCGGGCAATCCGGAGGTGCATCCGGGCGGCAGGGGCTATGTCGATCTCTCCGCTTCCGTGACGATGATTGAAAAGCCGGAGGTGCTGAGCCGTGCCGAGGGCGATGTGCATCCGGAGGGCAACCCCCACTTTGCCCTCGATATGGCCCAGGTGCCGCGCATGGCCGCTGCCGTTACGGAGGGGCTGTGCCGGGTCGATACGATCCATTGCGATACCTATCGTCGCAATGAGGCTGCCTTCACCCAGAAATGGAAGGATAACCTCGCCCGCTGGCAGGCACGGCTGGCACCCTTAAAGGGGACGGAGGTGGTGCAAGCCCACCGCCTTTTTGACTATCTGTTACTGCAAACCGGCATGACAACCGTGGCCGAGCTGGAACCGCTCCCCGGCGTCCCGCCCACGGCATCACACCTGGAAGCGGTGATCCGGATCATTCAAGACCGTCACGTGCCGCTATTGCTTACCAGTGTCTATTTTCCGGAGGGTGCCGTGCGGTTGGTGAAGGAGAAGACCGACATCCGGGTGGTGCAGCTCCCCCACGATGTGGCCAGCCTGGAGGGGTGTGATACGCTGGACGCGATGATGGAGACCATCACCAAGGTGCTGGTGCCATGATCGAACTGCTGCTGCCCCCGCTGGTGCTCTCCCTCGTTTTGGTAGGGATTCACGCCTATTACGGGCTGGAGATCCTGCGACGGGGCATTATCTTTACCGACCTGGCCGTGGGGCAGATGGCGGCCCTGGGTGCAGCCCTGTCGATTTTGCTCTTTCATGGGGCCTATCTCTATGCCACAAGCCTCGCCTTTGCTCTTTTAGGCGGGCTTCTGGTGGCCGTCGCCTCCGGAAAGGAGAAGCATCCGGAGGCCTTTATCGCGCTGCTCTATGCCCTGGCGTCGTCGGCCACGGTGCTCGTACTCTCCAAAAGCCCCCACGGGATGGAGGCACTGCAGAATCTTTTGGCGGCGGACCTGCTCTTTACCCTGTGGGACGATATCGTCCACGCCATGGGCCTCTATGCCGTGGTCGGCGTCGTGCTTTTTGCTGCCCGATATTTCAGATTGGGCGGCCGCTGGGGGGAGGGGCTCTTTTTTATTACCTTCGCCGTCACCGTGGCCAGCTCCGTCAAACTGGCCGGGGTGCTGGTGGTCTTTGCCTTGCTGGTGGCTCCGGCCTTTATGGTCCTCCGGACGGGACTGCGACCGGCACTCATTTGGGCCTGGGGGCTGGGAACGGTGCTCAATGTCGCCGGGGTGTGGCTGTCGTACCGCTATGAT
>QKHD01000228.1 GCA_003250175.1 Helicobacteraceae bacterium | reverse complement strand
CAAAGATAAAATGAAACCCGTTGATTCCGTTGTCAGATGTTACCGTAACCGGGATACGGTTTTCCTGACAAATGTCATGCACCATATTAAGCCCGATCCCGAATCCGCCGCGGTTTTCGTTTTCACGGTAGAAGCGCTCGAAAATCTTCTCCGGATCCTTGATGGGGTCGCCGTGGTTGTAGATAGCCAGGTGCAGTCCGCCTGCTTCCTCGCTCAACGAAACGGTGATGCTCGTCTCCGGATCACTGTATTTAATCGCGTTGGAGAGGATGTTGTCGATAATCCGCTCCACCTTAATACGGTTAAAATCGATCATGCCGCCTTCAACAATGGTGCGGGTGACGTGTAGCTCGTTACCCGCCGCCACGTCGGCAAAAAAGTCGATGCGTTCATGCAGAATGCGGGAGAGGTTGAGCCGCTCCTTAGGGTAGTCGATGCGGTCGCGCTTGATAAAGTAGCTGAGGTCGTTGTAGAGGTTGGCGATCACCTTGGCGGCGGATTCGATGTTGGTCATGTAGCGGCTGCCCTGGTTTTTGATCCGGGCCAGGTCGATGTTGGTGAGGATGATCGCCAGGGGGGTGTTGACCTCGTGGATGGTGTTTTTAATGAAGATGTCCTGGTCTTTGATCAGCTTCTCATTGGCACGGTTCACACGGCTCAGCTCGTCGTTTTGCTCTTTGAGGCGGTGGGTTTTCTCCTGCACCTTCTCCTCCAGGGTGGCGTTGATCTCTTCAAGGGCGCGGGTCTTTTCCTGAATGGTGGCGACCATGCTGTTGGCGTGCTTTGTCAGGGCCTGAAACTCCGTGAAGCTGAGCTCCTCTTTTTTAATGGGGCGGTACTCTGTTGCCGCCTTTTCAAAAAAGTGGCGGAAAAGGTCCAGCTCTTTTTGGATAATCCCGTGGACAAAACGGGAGAAAATGAGCACCAAAAAGAGGATAATCATCCCCACCACGCCGACTTGAATCATAAAGTGGGTAATCCGCTCGCGGTACTGGGTGCGCTTCTCCTCGATCGCCTCTTCGATGCTGTCGAGGTAGACCCCCGTACCCACCATCCAGCCCCAGGGTTCGAAGGAGGCGGCGTAGGAGATTTTGGGGGCGAGGCGGTTGATGATGGGCTTGTTCCAGACATACTCCACATAACCGCCTTCGGGGTGTTTGGAGACGCGGATCAGCTCGGCGATCACCTTTTTGCCGTTGGGGTCGGTAAAGTCCAGCATGGTTTTGCCGGCGTTTTGTTTGAGGATGGGGTCGGCGATGTTGACGCCGTCAAAGGTGTAGATAAAGATATACCCCGTGCCGTCACGCTCGTTGCGCATGTATTCGATGGCATCGACGATGTTCTTTTTCAGCTCCGCCTCGGGCATCTCCTTGTACTTTTCATACTTGTAGCGGATAAAGCCCAGGGCGCGCTCGGTCTCCTGCTTGATGATCTGCTTCTGGGTTTCGAAGTAGCGTTTCTCCTCTTCGGCGGTGCGGTCCATGAAGCTCTTGTACTCGTTGGCAATGATGAGCAGCGCAAAGACCACGATAAAGACGGCGGAAAAGAGCGTCGCCAGCAGCCCGATGCGGCTGAGGCTGCGGTTATGAATCAGCCGGTGCATGGATTATAGGGCAGGCTGGACAAACCAGAGGGCCAGACCCAGGAAGAAGATAAAGAGCAGCGACGCGTAGTCGACGTAGCGGGTCAAAAACCCGAACCGCCCCTCGATCTGCCCCTTGGCCTTGATGGAGAGGGTGGCGGCGAGGAAGATGATGAGGCTCATGCCGATACTCATGAAAACGGCGGAGAGAAAGCCCACGAAGTATTCGCCCAGGGAGAGGGTGAGCATGAAGATGGTCACCGTTCCCGGGCAGGGGATGATTCCCGCGGCGATGATGACGCCCAGATCGGTCGTCTCGGTCGTTTGGCACGCCTTGCAGGAGCAGGCGGGCGGGTGGGCGCTCCACTGCATTTTGCCCTTGACCTTTTTGCGCTTGGGGAGTTTGCGGTAGAGCAGGTAGAGGGCGATGGCCATGATGAGCACCGCCGAAATCCGCGTGGTAAAGAGGGTGAGGTCGTCAAAAAAGGCGGCAAAGAACATGTCGAGAATAAAGTAGATCGCCAGGGTCGAAGCAAAGGCGGAGAAGGTGTGCACCACGGCGATCATCGCCGAAATGTGCAGGGCCTTGCCGTAGCTGCGGTTGCTGGAGAGAAAGTACGACGCCACCAGGCTCTTGCCGTGCCCCGGCCCTGCGGCATGGACGATGCCGTAGATGAGGGAGAAGAGCAGCAGCCACAGATAGGCCAGGAAGGAGCCCGTGGTGTTGATGTCGTTGATGTAGCCGCTCAGGGTGTCACTCAGCTGTTTTAGTACGGTGCTAAGCAGGGCCACCAGCGGGTTGGATGATGCATTCGCCTCTTCCGGAGCATTCTCTTCGATAAAAATCTCCTCCGCTCCGGAGATGCTGGAGACGGCATAGAGGCTTTTGTCGTGGATGGCCAGGCGCACGCTGCGGGCGTCGGTCTTTTGGCTCAGGTGCCAGCGATCCCCCAGGGGCAGATCGACGGAGCGCATCATAAAATCAAAATAGCGCCCCGGATCAAAGAGGGTGATGCTTAAAAAGGTCGGGTGAACGATCGGGATGCCCAGTGCCACGGTGTATTCCAGCGTGGGTTCTTCCTGCGACATGCGAAACTCCCAGCTCTCGATGGTAATGGGGACCAGGGTTTCG
Source organism: Helicobacteraceae bacterium (assembly GCA_003250175.1). Taxonomy (GTDB): domain Bacteria; phylum Campylobacterota; class Campylobacteria; order Campylobacterales; family SZUA-545; genus SZUA-545. The sequence continues at coordinate 946 of QKHD01000228.1, read as the reverse complement.
TTATTGGCTCCGGAGGTGATGGTAGTGAGGAAATGACCCTCCGGAAGGTAGTTGGCCAGGGCCTGGTTGACGGCGGGAAACTCCCCTTCGTCGATGCGTTTGTTTTCATTGGCATCGTACTGCTTGGTGATCTCCTCCGCGAAGCGTTTGCCAAAAACCCAGCGGAAATGAACCCGCTTCAGGGTGTCGTTGGCCGTTTCAAAGCGGATGTCGACGTTGGCCGTCGGCGTATAAAAGGAGCAGAGCGCGCAGGCCGAAGCGTGCAGGGTGAAGGCGGCCAGCAGCGCAATAATACGGAGCATCATCCCCGCACCCGCTTCCAGCCCAAAAAGGCAAAAAAGAAGGCGGCAGCGGTGAGGATAATGGCCGCTCCGGAGGTGATGTCAAAGTAGTAGGCTGCCAGTAGCCCCGTGACGCTGAAAAAGGCGGCGATGGCCGAGGCCACCAGCATCATGCCCAGCAGGGAGCGGGAGAAGTGCTCCGCAGCCCCACCACCCGGATGGCGATCACAATCACCAGCGCCGTCAGGCAGAGCAGCAGAAAATTCAGCAGCCGCACGGGCACCCCGCGCAGCGCCGCATACTCCGGATCGTAGGAGAGGGCGAGGAAGGATTTGTAAAAGAGCAGGACCACCGCCACGATGATGACATCTAGGGCAGCCATAAAGTAGAGATCTGCCTCCGCCACAGCCAGGATGGAGCCGAAAAGGTAGCTCATGAGATCGACCTGATAGCCCGGAGTCAGATCGATCAGCACCACCCCCATGGCCATGCCCACGGCCCAGATGACGCCGATAATCGTATCGGGACGGCTCTTGCCCGAATAGGTGAGGTAGCCCATGAGCAGCGCGGCCGCCACCGCAAAGAGCGACGCCCCGCCCAGCATGGAGAAGCCGAAAAAGACCGAGAGCCCGATGCCGCCATAGGCGGAGTGGGCGATGCCGCCG
>QKHD01000354.1 GCA_003250175.1 Helicobacteraceae bacterium | reverse complement strand
CCGATGCTGTCGTGGGTAAAGACGTAGAAGAGCTTCGCCTTCATCAGGGCCGCGACGCGTGCCGCAGGCTTGAGGTAGTCGGAGAAGATAAAGAAGGTCGCACAAAACGGCATGAGCGGGCCGTACTGGGCCATGGCATTCGTGATGGCGGCCATGGAGTGCTCGCGGATACCGAAGTGCAGGTTTTTGCCCACGGGAAAGTCGCCGCTGTTTTTCAGCTCGGTTTTGTTGGATGGCCCCAGGTCGGCACTGCCGCCCAGGAAGCCGGGCAGGGCGTCGGCGATAGCGTTAAGAATCTTGCCGTTGGTGTCGCGGGTCGCGGCGCTTTCGCCGACCTTGAACTCCGGAAAGTTGATGGTGGAGAAGTCGGGGTTAAAGAGGGCGTCGATCTGCGCCTTCATTCCGGAGACCTTGGCGTTCCACTCCGCTTCGAAGAGGTCGCCCTTTTCGACGGCCGCGGCAAAGCGGGCACGCACGTCGTCGCTGACAAAGAATTTCCCCTCCGGAGCAAACCCGGCCATTTTCTTGCTGGCAGCCAGCTCTTCGTCACCCAGCGGCGCGCCGTGGGTGTGGTGGGAGCCTTCCATGGTGGCGGCACCCTTGCCGATTTTCGTTTTGGCGATAATCAGCAGCGGGCGGGTCTGTTTCTGCGCCTTGGCAAAGGCTTCGTCGATGGCTTTGAAATCGTGGCCGTCGATGGTGGTGACATCCCAGTTCTGCGCCTCAAAACGTTTTTGGATGTTTTCGCTCAGCGCGATGCTTGTGTCGCCCTCGATGGTGATGTTGTTGGAGTCATACACGAGCACCAGGTTGTCCAGACCCAGGTGGCCGGCGAGGGAGCACGCCTCGTAGCTGATTCCCTCTTCCAGGTCGCCGTCGCCGCAGAAGCAGTAGACTTTGTGGTTGATCGCTTCGGGAGCGAGGAGGTTTTTGGTGTATTGGCTGGCCATGCTAAAGCCCACGGCATTGGCCACGCCCTGACCCAGCGGGCCGGTGGTCACTTCGATGCCTTCAGTATGGGTGCATTCGGGGTGGCCGGGAGTTTTGGAGCCAAGCTGGCGGAAGTTTTTCAGATCATCCAGGCTGAGGTTGTAGCCCCACAGGTGCAGCATGGAGTAGATGAGCGCACTGCCGTGCCCTCCGGAAAAAACCACGCGGTCGCGGTTAAGCCACTTGGGGTTTTTCGGGTTGTGGCGGTAGTAGCTGGAGAAGACGGTGAGGATATCGGCCATGCCCATGGGCATGCCGGGGTGGCCGGAATTGGCCTGCTGAACCATATCGGCGGCGAGAAAACGGATCGTATCGGACATTTTTTTCATCATGGCGAGGTCGCTCATTGATCTACCTTGTGGGGGGTGGGATTTTCGTGCGATTTTACCATAGTTAGAATAAACTCTTTTTTCCCAAACGGGGTTATGTTCCCCGCACAAGCTGACGCTAAATTTAAGGAGTCCCCCATGCCCGGAACCATCGACTGGAAAAGCACCTTCGCCGCCGTCTGGCGCGAACGCAGCCAGCAGCTCAAACCTATTGCCGACCTCGACCCCGTGGGGCTGGAGCGGCTGGTAGGGATCGACCGCCAAAAGGGGCTGGTTATGGAAAATACCGAGCGGTTTTTGCAGGGCCTGCCCCGCAACCACGTGCTGCTCTGGGGGGCTAGAGGCACGGGCAAAAGCACGATCATCAAGGCGCTCTTAAACCGATACGCTTCCGAGGGGCTGCGGATTATCGAGTTTCCGAGGGAATCCTTGGGCTGGCTGCCCGATGTCTCCGACGAGCTGCGCCGATTGCCATATCGCTTTATCATCTTCTGCGATGACCTCAGTTTTGAAAGCGGCGAGAGCGGGTACAAGGGGCTTAAAACCATTCTGGAAGGCTCCTTGGAGATGCCTCCGGAAAACATCTGCGTCTACGCCACCAGCAACCGCCGCCACCTGGTTCCGGAGTATATGAGCGACAATCTGGGGGCGACCGTGGGTGAGCGGGGCGAACTGCACCTGAGCGACAGCGTCGAAGAGCGCATCTCCCTGGCGGACCGCTTTGGTCTCAGCGTCTCCTTCTACCACGGCAATCAAGAGGACTACCTGGCCATTGTCCGGAGCTATTTTGATGTGAATGATGCGGAGTGGATGAGCCTCTCGGAAGAGGCGAAACGTTACGCCAGAGAGCGGGCCAGCTACAGTGGCCGCACGGCGAAGCAGTTTTATAACGCGTGGATCAGTCGGATTAAGTAAATGAATGGGGGTGCATCATGAAAACATTGCGTTATTTTCTGATTATCGGTGCAATTGCAACAGGGATTCATACGCTTTTATGGCTCAATGTAACGAAGGAATATCCCATCCAAGAAGTGTGTACCAGTATTAATCTGTACAAAGAAATAACCGGACGTTTCCCCACGGTAAAAGAGTTTGAGGCGATGGAAAAACCGGGCTATGGACTCATCTCGATTCTCAAATACAGAAGCAGGGAGAATGACTTCCTAATATACTTTTGCCCTTCAATACTTGGCCCATGCGAGTCGTGTAAGTCAAATGGAATCGTCTATTTAGACGAAATTTAATTATCTGAAAAAGTAAATAGATCTGAATGAAGTAGAATATGCGGCACTGGCCGGAGAGGCCAAATGCTCCACTTTAGGGAGCTGACCGCTTCAGTGGCCGCACGGCGAAGCAGTTTTATAACGCGTGGATCAGTCGGAAAAAGTAATCAGGAACTTGTCGGGCTTCTTGGAGTAGAGCGCGAGGTTATCGACCTTCATGGTTTTAAAGGGGCTAAGCTTCCGGATCACTTCCAAAGCGTGGTAGTGCTGGATGATCATGTCCTCTTCCATCCGGAAGCAGTCGCCGTCCTGGGTGAAGAGGCGCAGTTCGGTGTGGAGGCTTTCGCCGTCGAAGTAGGCTTCCATGCTGCCGTGCTGGCCTTCGCCGTGGAGCAGGAGCGCGCCTTGGGCGATCTCTTCGAAGGCGAAGAGGGTGTTGATGTCGGCGTAGAATCTTCCCTCCGGAGCGAGGATGCGTTTGGCGTTTTGCAAAAATTCGGCCAGAGCCGTTTCGTCCATGTAGTTGAGCACGTCAAAGACGGCTACGGCGGCGTCGTAGGTTCCGGAGACGTCGGCTAAATCTTTGGCTTCGGCCTTGAATCCGCGGGAGGCGGCCATGGCCACCTGGGCCGCGGAGAGGTCGATCCCTTCAATGGCAAAGCCCTTTTCCGTCGCCAGTTCCATGAAGTTGCCGCCGCCGCAGCCGATGTCGAGAATACTCTTGGGCTGCTGTTTTTCCAGCTTTTTGATGTAGGCGGTGTAGAGCTTTTTCATCTCCTCCGGAAAGGGAATGAGGGGTTCGAGCTTGGCGTAGAGATCAAGCCCCACCGATAACCTCTTTAAG
>QKHD01000076.1 GCA_003250175.1 Helicobacteraceae bacterium | reverse complement strand
TCGACAGCGCCTCGGTGGTCATCGGCGCCATGGTGCTCGCCCCGCTCATGGCCCCCATGGTCTCCTTCTCCATGGGGGTGCTGCGCAAGGACTCCAACCTCTTTTGGAACTCCCTGGGCACCATCGCCGTGGGGATCGCCCTGGCATTGGGGGCCTCGGCGCTCTTTAGCTCGCTGATACCCTTTCAGAACTGGACGGACGAGCTCTCCGGACGGCTGCAGCCCTCGCTGCTCGACCTCTCCGTCGCGGTGATCTCCGGAATCGCCGCCGCCTTTGCCAAGGCCGACGCCAAGGTCGCCCAGAGTCTGGCCGGGGTCGCCATCGCGGTGGCGCTGGTTCCGCCTCTTTCGGTGGTGGGGATCGGGATCGGCTGGATGGAGTGGACCATCATCTCCAACGCCATGTTGCTCTTTTTAACCAACCTTGTGGGCATCGTCATGGCCGCGTCGCTCACCTTTTTGGTGCTGGGCTACTCCACGGGGGTGAAGGCGAAGGTGAGCTTCTGGATGCTGGGGGCTTCCCTGATACTGATCGCCGTGCCGCTCTATTTCTCCTTTGGCAAGATGGCCGCCCATGCCAACGCCCAGCGCCTGCTAAACGAGCGCAGCTTTACCATTCACGGCAAGGAGCTTACCCTCAGCCATGTCGAACTGCACGACAAAACCCCGCTGCGTATCCGATGCGATGTGCGCTCCGCCTCGGACATCGGCGACGAAGAGATGAAAACCCTCAAACAACGCCTCAACGCTCTGCTGGAAAGCCCCGTAGTGCTGGAGGCCCGCATCATCCGGGTTTATTAAGGATATGCTAGGATAAGCCCAAAAAAGCGACAAGGCTGACGTATGAAAAAAGGTCATTTCAGCAAAGCCGGATTTATCCTCGCCTCCGCCGGTTCGGCGGTGGGGCTGGGCAATATCTGGAAATTCCCCTACATTGCCGGTGACAACGGCGGCGGGGCCTTTGTCCTGGTCTACCTGCTCACCGTCGCCTTTGTGGGGATTCCGCTTCTGGCGGCGGAGATCGCCCTGGGCAACATGACCCAGCGCGAGCCGGTCAGCGCCTTCGAACACGTCGCGCCCAGCGGCAAAAAACAGTGGCGTTTTGCGGGCTTTTCCTTCCTGGGCAGCTTTACTTTGCTCACCTTCTACTCCGTCGTCATCGGCTGGCTCTATTACTACATCTACCTCACCCTGTTTCACCTACCCACCTCCATCGCCGAGGCGGAGGCGGCCTTTATGGGGCTGGTTACGGGCGATGCGATCACCCAGATTTTTTTCCACGCCCTGGCCATGCTGACCGTCGCACTCGTAGTTGCCGGCGGGATTCAAAAGGGGATCGAACGCATCAACACCTTTATGATGCCGGCATTGATTCTTATTATTCTGGTGATGTTTTTCTATGCGCTGAGTTTTGATACCTTCGGCAAGGCGGTCAGCTTTATGTTTGATCCGGACTTTTCCAAGCTGACGGCGTACGGGGTTTTGGTTGCCGTTGGGCACGCCTTTTTTACCCTCTCCATCGGGATGGCGGCCATCATGACCTACGCCTCCTTCTCCGGAAAACAGACCAAGGTTCTGAGTTCGTCTCTCTGGATTACGGGGATCGATACGGCCATCGCCCTGCTGGCGGGGCTGATGATGTTTACCTTCATGTACAACTTCGGGATGGACCCGCAAAAGGGTGCGGGGCTGGTCTTTATCTCCATGCCGGCGGTCTTTTACCAGATGGGGGCGGTGGGCAATGTTTTTGCGGTGCTCTTTTTTGTGGCGCTGACCTTTGCGGGCCTCACCTCGGCCATCTCCATTCTGGAACCCACCGTCGCCCACCTGGAAGAGCGCCGGAAAATAAGCCGGACCAAGGCGGTCTGGGGGAGTGCGGCGATCATCTACCTCATCGGGTTCTTCGCCCTGCTCTCGCAGGTTAAGGGCTTTGGCTTTCTCTCCGTGGGGGAAAAGTCCCTTTTTGACGCCATCGACCTGCTCTCCTCTTCCATCATGCTCCCCCTGGGCGGGCTGACGCTGGCGCTCTTTTTAGGCTGGGTCGTTGACCGCCACAATCTGGAGCGCTTTTTGGAGGGGCACGGATTTACGAAGGTGATTTTTAACGTCTGGTTTTTTGCCATCCGTTTTGTCGCACCGGTGGCCATTACCACCATCATGCTCTACTCGCTTTTCTTCGGCAGCCTCTAGGCGTAAAAACCGCCGCCTCCGGAGCTTCCGGAGCCGCCCTCTTTTTGATCTTTAACCTTGGCGGAAAAGAGCGTGCAGTGCATTCCGGAGGACTGATAGACCGCGATGGAAGGCAGGGTTTTGGTCTTAAACCCATAAACCCGGCACCCATAGGGGGCATTGACATCAAAGGTGATGTAGTAGTGCCGGCAGTCGCGGCAGTTAACCCGCTGCACTTACGATCTTTTTGAGGGAGTTGATCACCACCGCCATGGCGCTGTAGCGCTCCAGGCCTCCGGCTTTAAGGGCCTTGAGGTCGGCGAGGTAGTGTTTGTAACGTTCGTTGTTGATGGAGACGAAGACCTTGTAAGCCTCCTCGATGGTCTCGTTTTCCCGTCGGAACTTCATGATCCGCTCGATCACTTCAAAGACGATTTCGAAAATCTCCTTGTCCATCTCGTGTTTGAGTCGCTCTTCCCACTCGCTTTCGGCGTGGAGATGACGGATCGTATCGACCAAAAAGAAAATATCCAGATCGGTCGTCGCCGTAAAGAAGAGGTTGGCTACGGGGACAAACTCCTGGTGGGTGCTCTCTTTGACTTTGATGATGGTCATGACCAGCTGGATGTAGTCTTCTAAGGAGAAGAAGCGGTTGATGCGGTCGCTGTCCTCGATGTAGACCTTTACATACTTCTCGTCGACGGATGCGATAAAGTCCGCCAGCGCCGTGCGGTACTCCTGCAGGTGATCGCGCAGGCCGATGCTCTCTTCACCATGCTCCATGAGCCACTCCATGGAGAACTGCACCGTATAGTCCAGCCCCAACAGCAGCTCGTACTGTTTTTTTACCGGAACGGCGTAATCGTGACGGAAGAGGTCAAACCGGATATCGTTGCCGCCCAGCAGGCTGTTGACCAGCAGGAAGGATTTGATCTTTAGCAAAAACTTCTCGTCACCCAAAAGGGAGGCGTCGTAAATAAAACTGGCCCCCTGGGCATTAATGATCTTATTGGCGATATAGTTGGCAATGATATCCCGTCGCAAGGGGTGGGAGGCCACGTCGTTCTTATAGAGTGTGCCGAAGGTCTTGGGGAAGTAGTGGTAGACATACTGCAAACTCAGATGCGAATCTAAAAACTCGCCGTGCTGTTTTAAAAAGCTCTCGATGTAAATCTTGGCATAGGAGAGCATGATGGAGAGAATGGGCCGGTAAATCGCC
>QKHD01000409.1 GCA_003250175.1 Helicobacteraceae bacterium | reverse complement strand
CCTCTGGAGCGCATCAGTCGGATTACCAACTTTAACGGCAAACACGAAAATGCCCGCATGGGTGCCACAGGAGAGATCCTTCTGGTCGGCTCTGACCACCTGATGCGCAGTAAAGCCCGCTTTCTCGATACCATGGAGCATCCGGAGGTCAAGGAAACCGGCACCACCATCCTGACTTACAAAGTCAAATCCGAATCGGTTGAAAAAGCTCTTTCCGGAGAAGTAGGCCAGCACATGACCGTTAACCACAGCGGGGTTGACACCCTGAGTGCCTACAGCTATGTCAACCTCTATGAAACCGTGCGCTGGGCGATTCTTGCCGAAATTTCCGCCGACGAAGCCCTGAGCGACGTCACCCGTACCATGATGAAAATGGGCATCATCATGCTGGTGATTATGATCGGCATTCTCTTTGTCTCACTGATGCTCATTAACGGTGGGATTATCCGTCCCATCAATGCGCTGAAAAAAGAGATTATGGATATTGCGGATACCAAGGATTTCACCCGTCAGATCGCCGTCAACGGCCGGGATGAACTGAGCGCTATTCAGTCCTCTTTCAAATCCCTGATTCTTACCCTCAGAGAGACCCTGCAAAATGCCAAACTCTCCTCCGCGGAAAATGCCTCCATCTCCGGAGAGTTGAGCCATACGTCGCTGGAAATCGGCAAACGAGCGGAAGAGGAAGCGGCCATCGTATCCAAAACCGCCCAGGCGACGGAAGCTATCCAGCGTGTGGTGAGCGACTCCATTGATAAATCCAAGGAGACCAAAACCGACCTGACCAGTGCGTCCCAATGCCTGGATGACGCGAAAAATGACGTCATCCGCCTCTCCGACACGATCCGTCACGATGCAGAGAGTGAGATCCAACTGGCGGAAAAACTCGAGCACCTCAGCCGCGATGCGGATCAGGTCAAAGAGGTCCTTAACGTCATCAGTGACATCGCTGACCAGACCAACCTCCTGGCCCTCAACGCCGCCATCGAAGCGGCCCGTGCCGGTGAACATGGCCGTGGGTTTGCCGTTGTTGCCGACGAGGTGCGCCAGCTGGCGGAACGAACCCAGCGCAGCCTCTCGGAGATCAACGCCACCATCAATGTCGTTGTCCAGGCCATTAACGACAGCAGTGAAGAGATGACCAAAAATGCCAAAGAATTCGAAGCCCTGACACAGATCGCTTCCGAAGTCGAGCGCAAGATTCTGGGTGTCAGCGAAAGCATGCAAAATGCCCTGGCCATGGCGGACTCCTCTTTGGAGACGTCCCAGCTGATCGGCACCAGCATGAACGACATCAAAGATAAAACCGATAAGATCAATGAGATTTCCACCAGCAATGCCCGCAGCGTGGAAGAGATCGCCAACGCTTCCGAACACCTCCACAAGCTCACCGAAGAACTCAACGGACGGCTGGAGCAGTTTAGGACCTGACCATAAACGCGCTTATTTTAATCGGCTCCTCCACCGGAGGGCCGGGCCATATTGAAAAAATCCTCAAAGCGCTGCCCCCGCGTATCAACGCCTCAATCGTCATTGCCCAACACATGGACTACTCCCTGGTTGATTCCTTTGCCAGACGGCTGGACAGCATCTGCCCCCTTCCCGTTCAGGCTGTGCACGACACCGCTTTTTTGGCACCTAGCGAACACATCTATATCTGTGCCACCAGCTGCAGTTTTAGCCGTGATCGCGGCAATATCTGCCTGGAAAAAGACTCGCCCCTGACCCCTTCTTATAATCCATCCATCGATCATCTTTTTCATAGTGCCGTACCCTTGGCTTCGCATCTGCCGACTCTGGCAGTTTTAATGACCGGTATCGGCGATGACGGAGCCAGGGGGCTGCTCTCCCTGCGCAACGCTGGAGCATCGACCGTGGCGGAGTCGGAGGAGAGTGCCATCGTTTATGGAATGCCCCGCGCGGCCAAGGAGATGCAGGCGGCCCAATCCATTCAGAACCTTGACGGCATCATCCGGACCATCTCACATTTTGGAGAGCACCATGTTCTTTTGGCGTAAAAAAAATGACGCTGCAACTGCTCCGGAGCCAAAACCCTCTGAACGCTTTGACGACCCGAGCCGTCTCTTTGCCTATTTTAAATCCCTTACCGGTATCCATTTTGCGAACAAAGAGACCATCACCCTGGGTAAAATGAAGAACTTTGCCCTGCGTCATGAGCTCTATAACTTTGACGACCTTCTGCATGCCCTGGAGTCCGATCCGGAGCTGCGACAGGAGTTTATCGATCTGCTTACCGTTAACGAAACCTTCTTTTTCAGGGAGTCGGAGCATATTTCCAGACTCTGCGAGATTCTCAAGGAGCGCCATTCATCCGTACGCATTCTTTGCGCCCCCACCTCGACGGGCGAAGAGGTCTACTCTATTATTTTGGCGCTCTATGATGCGGGGATTGCTCCGGAAATGTATGAGATTATCGGGGTGGATATTAACGCCTCGGCCATTGCCCGTGCCAGGGAGGGCATCTTTTCGGAACGTTCCGTCGACCGGGTCGATAACGGGATGAAGGGGCGATTTTTTGAGAGGGTCTCCGGAGGCTACCGGATAAACAGCAGCATCCGTACCAAGGCGGATTTTAGACAGTACAATATTTTTGACCCGCAGTTTGCCGCGCTGGGGACATTTGATGTGATCTTTTCACGTAATCTCTTCATCTATTTTAACGAAGAGCAGAAAAATGACGCCGTTACTATTTTTTGCCGCATGCTCCGCCAGGACGGGGTGATCTTCTTCGGCCATGCCGATGTACTCAACACCCCCAGCTGCCTCGTACGCTGCTACGAAAACGGGGCAAAATACTACAAAAAGTCCTAGTCGACCTCGCCAAAAACGCCGACGATTCGACCGATAATGGTGACTTCGTCACGGGCTACGGTCTGGACGGGGTAGTCACGGTTATCGGAGATAATATCGATCCCGCCATCGACCCGCGCCTGCAAGCGCTTGATAAAGAGCCCTGACGGGGTCACCAGGGCAAAAATACCGCCCTTGCCGATGTCGGTCTTGTCCCGGTCGATAAAGACGATGCTTTCGTCCCGTATGGTCGGTTCCATGGAATCCCCCACGACATTGACCGCTTCGATCCGCGCCGCTGAAAAATTGCTCAGGCGGCTGAAAAAGGTATCTTCCAGGCCCAGCATCTCGTACTCCTGCTCCGCATCAAAGGCACCGCCTCCGGCACTGACGTTGACGTCGGGAAAATATTTGATGTACTGGTAGCGGTTGGTCGTCTCCACCAGGGAGCTGGGGTTTTGGTTAAAGAGCAGCCAGTTGATGGAGATTCGCCGTCTGGAGCAGAAGGCGATGATCTCCTCGTAGGGAATACGCGCCCGCCGTTTCATTGTGGCAAAGGCGGCGGGGGTGATATCAAGGG
>QKHD01000317.1 GCA_003250175.1 Helicobacteraceae bacterium | reverse complement strand
AAAGAGGTGGGCACGCTGTATAAGCAGGTGGCCCCCTTTGAGGCGCGGGTTGCCGGTGCCGCCTATGTGTGCGAAAACGCCGCCGTGCATGTGCGCAGCCTCTACCCCGCCTACACGCCCCAGTCCCGTATCGCCATTCACTGTGCCCGGGGCGGGATGCGCTCGTCGTCCCTGGGGCTGATCCTCTCCGGTGTGGGCTACCGCATCGACCGGGTCGAGGGCGGCTACAAAAACTACCGCCACTATGTGCTGGACTACCTCGACAACCTGCCCAAGCTCAACCTAATCGTCCTGCGCGGCCACACCGGCTCCGGAAAGAGCGACCTGCTGGCCAAGCTGGACAACGCCATCGACCTCGAAGGCCTCGCCAACCACTACGGCTCTTCCTTCGGCGGCATGAAAGGCTCCCAGCCGACGCAAAAAGAGTTTCAAAACCGTCTGGCCCACGCCCTGATGCAGGTCGATCCCACCCGGCCCGTTTTTATCGAAGGCGAGAGCAAGCGCATCGGCCGTCTGGTGGTGCCCAACTCGCTGTATGACGCCATGGCCGCGGGCTACCAGGTGAGCGTCGAAGCCCCGCTGGAGCAGCGGGTCAAGCGGATCGTCTCCATGTATACCGACACGGGCAGCGAAGCCTTTAACAAAAACATGACCCGCATCACCCCCTACATCAAAGGCACCGCCAAACAAGAAGCGATCGAAGCCTACGCCTCCGGAGAGATGGAAAGGGTTGCGCAAATCCTGCTGACAGAGTACTATGACATTGTCTATAAAAAACGCCAGCACACCGACTACCATCTTTTTAACGACGACGAAGCCGCGAGCATCGCCGCCCTCAACCAACTGCAAAAGGAGCTGACCCATGCGAATCAACTGTAAAGACCTGGCCTGCCCGGAACCCGTTATCCGGACCAAAAAGGCCCTGGAGAGCCTGCCCGAAAACGCTGTGCTGGAAGTGGAGGTCAACACCCCCTCCTCCATCGAAAACTGCAAACGTTTCGCCGCATCCCAGGGGTGTGAAGTCCGCGAAGAGGCCCTGCCCGAAGGCGGCCTGCTGCTGACGCTCATCAAGGGCTACGGCTGCGAGATCACTCCGGAGCCTGCCAAGGCCACCGGCATGGCGCGCACGCTCTTTATCAAGGGCGACCGCATCGGCGAAGGGGAGCTGGGCAAAGGGCTGATGAAGGGCTTTTTGTCCACCGCCCTGGAGCTGGACAAGCTGCCTGACAATATCATCATGGTCAACGAAGGGGTCTTTCTGACCACCAAGCCCGAATACGCCGCCGTGACCGAAGCGCTGCAAAAGCTCGAAGCCAGAGGCGTGAAAATCTACAGCTGCGGCCTCTGCCTCGCCCACTTCGGGATCGACGCCTCCGAGGTCAAGGCCGGAATGGTCGGCAACGCCTACGACACCATGGTCATGCTCACCACCACCGACGTGACCACCCTCTAGGAGCCGCCATGAACACCGAAGCCAAATTGACCAAATTCGTCCGTGCCTCCGGATGCGCCGCCAAGCTGGGGCCGGGCGCCCTGGGCGATGCCACGTGCCGGCTCAAATCCTTCCACGAAGACCTGCTGGTGGGTTTCGAAGGGAATGAAGACGCCGGGGTCTACCGGATCAACGACGAACTGGCCATCGTGCAGACCGTTGACTTTATCACCCCCGTCATGGACGACCCCTACATCTACGGCCAAATCGCCGCGGCCAACTCCCTGAGCGATGTCTTCGCCATGGGGGCCGATGCCAAAACGGCGCTCAACGTCGTCGGGTTTGACAGCAAGAATCTTAAAAGCGAGATTCTGGCGGAGATCTTACAAGGCGGCAAGGACAAGGCGGACGAGTGCGGCGCGGTGATCGTCGGCGGCCACACCATCGAAACGCCGGAGATGATCTACGGCCTGAGCGCCACGGGCTTTGTCCACCCCAAAAAGGTGCTGCGCAACAACGCCGTGCAAAAGGGCGACGCCATCTTGCTGACCAAGCCGCTGGGCATGGGGATTTTGATCACCGCGACCAAGGCCGATCTGCTGGAGATGCCCGTGGTGCAGAAGGTGGCGGACAACCTGCGCTTTCTCAACTACAAGGCCTCGCTGATCGCCCGTGAGTTTGGCGCCCACGCCTGCACCGACGTCACCGGCTTTGGGTTTTTGGGCCACCTGCACGAGATGAGTGCCGGGCGCATGAGCATTAAAGTATATGCCGACGCCGTGCCCTACTTTGACGAGGCCGTCGGCATGGCAGCCATGGGGATTATCCCCGCCGGAAGCTACGCCAACAAAGACCACCTCAAGGGCAAGGTGCTCTTCCAGCGCGACCTGGGCTTTGAACGCGAAATGATCCTTTACGACGCCCAGACCTCCGGAGGCCTGCTGATCGCCGGACGTCCGGAGGATGTGGAGCAGATGCTCAAACGCTGCCAAAGCGAAGGGATTCCCGCCGCCATTATCGGCGAGGTCATCGGCTTAGGCGACGCCGACATCGTCGTCGCCTAAGCGATCTTTTTCCTAAACATCCACGACGCCACCAGGAGCGATCCGATCCCTAGCCAGAGCATGGGCAGGATCAGCTCCAGGGCCACATCCCACCCGATACTTTTGAGAAAACTCCCCTTGATAATCAGCAGAAAATATTTGAGCGAGACAAAATCCGTGACGGGAATGAGCCATTCGGGCATGTTCTCCACCGGCGTGGCAAAGCCCGACATCAAAATATAGGGCACCATCAGCACGAACGCCCCCAAAATCCCCTGCTGCTGCGTGGAGACCACCGAGGAGATAAAGAGCCCGATCCCCACGATGGAAAACAAAAAGGCTATCAGCCCCGTATAGAGCACCAGCAGGGAGCCTAAAAAGGGCACGTCAAAGATAAAGTGCATGATGGCAAAGATCGCCGTGGCATCCGCCAGGCTGATCAGCAACGGCGGGATGGTCTTGCCGATGATGATGGTGGAGACGGAAAGGGGTGCCACCAGAATCTGCTCAAACGTCCCCAGCTCCCGCTCGCGGGCGACGGAGAGCGCCGTGAGCAAGATGGCGATAATCATGGAGAGCGGCCCCATGAGGCTGGGCATGATCCACCAGAAGTTATCCAGGTTGGGGTTGTAGAGGCTTCGCGCCACCAGCGACTGCGTCAGCAGCGGCACATCGCCGAAACTCTTTTGGATAGCCGTCTGAATGTACGACTGGGCGATCTGGGCCGTGCTGGACTTGCGCCCGTCGGCGATGATCTGCAACGACACCTTCTCTCCGGAGGCGAGCTTGCGGGCAAAGTCCTGGGGAATGTAGACCGTGGCCAGCACCTTCTGGGTGTTGATGCGGCTGGTCAGCTCCGCTTCGCTTCCGAGCTGCTCGACGGCCACGAAGGTGCTGCTGTATCCCAGGCTCCGGATCAGCTCGCGGCTTTGGGTGCTGTTGTCACGGTCCAAGACCCCGATGGCGATGTTTTTCACCTCCAGATTGACGGCGTAGGAGAAGACCAGCAGCTGCAGCAGCGGCGGCACGATAATAATCACCCGGGATTTTTTATCGCTCCAGATGGCGAGAAACTCTTTTTTCATGAGGGCCAACAGGCTGTAGAAAAACCGCGCCATAATCAGTCCAGCCGCTTTCGGGTGATTTTGTAGATCACCCCGAAGATCACCATGCCCACCGCCGTGATGGCGGCGAGGTTGGGCAGGATCACGGCGTAGATGTCGCCGCTGAGAAAAAGGGTCTGCAATACCGCCACCAGATAGCGCGCGGGAATGGCCAGGGTAAAATACTGCAGCCAGATGGGCATGCTGCTGATCTGAAAGATAAAGCCCGAGAGCAGCATGGCGGGCAAAAACCCGATAATGAGCGCCGCCTGGGAGGCGACAAACTGGTTTTTGGCCAGGGTGGAGATGAGCAGCCCCAGACTGAGTGCGGGGAAAAGATAGAGCGCACAGGTGACAAAGAGCAGCCAGAAAGAGCCGCGGAAGGGTATCTCAAACCAGCCGATGGCGATGATGACGCAGATCGCCGCGCTCATCATCCCCAGCACGAAGTACGGCATGAGCTTGCCCAAAAGCAGCTCGATAATGGAGATGGGGGTCGACATGATCGCCTCCATGGTGCCGCGCTCCCACTCCCTGGCCACGACCAGCGCGGTCAGCATGGTGCCGATCAGCGTGAGGATGATGGCGATGGAACCGGGCAGCAGAAAGTAGCTGCTCAGCAGCGGGGCGTTAAACCAGTAGCGCGTCTCGATCTCGATGCCGCCGCCCTGGATGCGGAGGTTTTGCCGCCCCAGCCAGCTCTGCCACACTCCGGAGCCGTACTTTTGCACGAAGCCCGCGATGTTGGGTTCGGTGCCGTCGGCCAATATCTGCACCGTCGGTCTGCCCTGGGCCAGATCGCGCCCGAAGCTCTCCGGAATGACAAAAATCGCCCGGATGCTCCCCTCTTTGATCTGCTTTTCAAAGGCGTTGCGGTGGTAGCCGACCAAGACGTCAAAACTGGGCGACATGGCAAAGGCATCGACCAGCGTTCGGGCGTGGGGCGACGGGGTCTCCACGACGATGCCGATGGGAATTTTACGGGCATCGAGGCTGATGGCGTAGCCCATTAAAAAAAGCAGAATCAGCGGCAGCACCACGGCGATAAGAATCGAGCTGGGGTCGCGGATGATCTGGAGGCTCTCCTTTAAAAAGAGGGCGCGGAATCGGCTAGCCCGCATGGGATTCACTCTCGATCAGGCGGATAAAGGCCTCTTGCATTGATTCGCCCGGTGCGTAGCGCTCGACGAGCGCTTTGGGGGTGTCCACCGCCACGGCGCGCCCCCGGTAGATAAGCGCCACCCGGTCGCAATACTCCGCCTCGTCCATGAAGTGGGTGGTGACCATCACCGTCATCCCCTTGCGCACCATGGCGTAGATGTGGTTCCAAAACTCCCGGCGCGTCACGGGGTCGACTCCGGAGGTGGGTTCATCGAGAAACAAAATGGCGGGGTCGTGCATGACCGCACAAGCCAGGGCCAGGCGCTGCTTATAACCCGGCGGCAGCTCTTTGGATGGAGTCTTGGCGTACTTTTCCAGGTTGAAAATCTCCAGCATGGCCGTGATCTTTTCCAGCCTCTTGCTGCCCTGCAGGCCGTAAATCCCCGCAAAAAACCGGAGGTTCTCCCGCACGCTGATGTCGCCGTATAGGGAGAATTTTTGCGACATGTAGCCGATTTTGCGGCGCAACGCGAGGGCGGCGTCTTCAAACTTTTCACCCAGCACCAACGCCTCTCCGGAGCTGGGCTGAATCAGTCCGCAGAGCATCTTAAAGGTGGTGGACTTGCCCGCGCCGTTGGGTCCGAGAAGGCCGAAAATCTCCCCTTTGCCGATGGTAAAGCTGATCGCCTTGGCCGCGGTAAAACTGCCGAACTGCTTGGTCAGATCGCGCACGTCGATCACCTCGCCCTCCCCGTTGCCCAGCTCGCCCATCTGCTCTGCCAAAGGCGAGATGCCGTCAAAGTCCGCCCCTAACATATCCATAAAGCCGTCTTCAAAGCTGGGCTCCGCGGGTACGAAACGGCATCCGGAGGCGTGGATCGCGTCCAGATCCGGGAGGCTTCCGGAATCGTCGGTAATGAGCCGGATGCGTTCGCCCCGGATGGTACCGTCTTTGACCATGGGCTGGGAGAGGGCCAAACGGAGGGTGCGGCGCTTGTCTGCCACGGGGCCTTCAAGCCAGAAGGCGCGGCCCTGCATCCTCGCGGTGAGGGCGGAAGGCACCCCGTTAAAGAGCACCCTGCCCTCGCTGAGCAGCACCACCTCGTCGCACTGCTCGGCCTCGTCCATGTAGGCGGTGCTCCAGATAATGCTGACCCCCTCTTGGGTCAGACCCTCGACCATGCGCCACAGCTCCCGGCGCGATACGGGGTCGACCCCGACCCCCGGTTCGTCCAGCAGCAGGAGTTTGGGGCGTTTGATCAGCGCGCAGGCGAGACCCAGCTTTTGTTTCATCCCTCCGGAGAGGTCGCCGGCCAAAAAGTCTCCGAAGCCGTCCAGGGAGGTAAAGCGCAGCAGCTCGTCGATGCGATCAGCCTGGGATACTTTGGGGATCGATTGCAGCCCCGCGTAGAGGCGGAGGTTTTCCGCGACGCTCAGGTCTTCGTAGAGGCCGAATTTTTGCGGCATGTAGCCGATGGCCTCCTGTAACGGGGCAGCCTCTTCGGGCAGTCTCATGCCCAAGACCTCCAGGGTTCCGGAGGTGGGGGTCATGAGACCGGCCAGCATCCGGATCAGGGTGGTCTTGCCCGCCCCGTCGGGGCCGACGAAGCCGACGATTTTCCCCTCCGGAATCTCGATGCTCAGAGGCTCTAAAACCGTCCGGCCACCCAGATTTTTGCACAGCTTGTCAGTGCGGATCGCACTCATGGCGCCTCGAAGGTGACGGTTACGGGCATGCCCTGTTTGACGGAGTCATCGTAGCTCTCCAGCACGATCCGGAACCGATAGACCAGATCGGTGCGCAGCTCTTCGGTCTGGACGGTCTTGGGGGTGAACTCCGCCAGGGGCGAGATAAAACTGACCCGCCCCGTGTAGGTGTGGCCGCTATCGGTTTTGATGGTCGCCTTTTCGCCCAGTTTGATCTTGCCTAAAAAAGGTTCAGGCATGTAGGAGCGTACCCAGTAGCTCTCCTCCTTGGCCAGCTCCATCACACTCTGGGAGGCATTGACGATGGCACCCGGCTCGTAGATGCGGGTGATGACGGTGCCGTCCGTGGGGGCGGTCAGGTTGGTGTCGCTGAGGCTGATGGCGGCCAGATTGCGCTGGGCCTCCAGTGCGGACAGGGCGGCCTTGGCGGCGAGGATATCCTCTTTTTCGTAGCCGTTTTGCAGCATCTCCAGGCTGCTTTTGGCGTAGAGCCAACCCGCTTTCATCTGGGCCTGCATGGCCTGGGCGTCGTCGTACTCCTGGTCGGTGATGGATTTGTTTTTGTGGAGGTATTTGGCCCGGGCGAGGTCTTTATCCGCCTTGTCCAGCAGGGCCTTTTGCTTCATCAGGTTGGCCTGGGCCTTGGCCACCTCCTCCGGACGATACCCTTTTTGGAGTTTTTCCAGCTGGGCGGCCTGCACGGCGATCTGGGCATCGATCTGGGCCAGATGCTCCGCATAAAGGGCGGCGTCGAGTCTGGCCAGCACATCACCTTTTTTTACCTGCTGCCCCTCGTCAAAATAGACCTCGTCCAGTTTTCCGGAGACCCGGAAGGCCAGGGAGACAGTCCGCACGTCGACGTTGCCGTAGAACTTGACGGCCTGCTCCTCCTTGGAGCCGCATCCGTAAAAAACAATCAGGGGGAGAATCCAGAGCAGGTGGCGGGTCATTGGGGTCCTTTGGGCGTAGTAAGGGCTATTATAAGCCCCCAAAGGTCTAAGCGAGCTTTAGCCGGAGGTATTCCAGGGCGGGCAGGAGGGTTTTTTGCTCCGATTTGGGGTCGAGGTGGCCGCCGTCTGGCAAGAGTTGCAGGGCCATGTTCTCCTGGCGGCAAAGGGTACGCAGTGCCTCCGGATTACCCAAAGGGTCGTTAAGCGCGGCAATCACCTGGGCATCGCCACGGTTGAAGTGCTCCGGAAGGGGGAAAAAGCTGCTGATCTTGTCAAAGGATGGGGCTAGCGGCGGCGCCACAAAGAGCTGGGCACGCAGGGGCAAAGGGTTTTGCGCCATGAAGTGCCACCAGACCGTTGCCCCGATGGAGTGCCCCACCACCGCCTCCGGAGCGTAGTCGTCCACGAAGCGGGCCACGTGACCCAGCCAGCGGGTTTTGTCCGGATTGAAGCTGTTGGGGATTTTCGGGAAAAAGACTTCGCATCCTAACGCCCTAAGCTCCGCTTCCAGCCAGGGCATCCAGTAGTGGGTGCGTTTACCGCCCCACCCGTGGAGCATCAGCACCCGCACCTAGGGAACCTCCACCAAAAAGCAGGTGAGGCCACCCGTACTGCAGACCACGTCGAGCCGCCCTTTGAGGTTGCGCTCGACGATCATCTTGCACATATAGAGCGACACCCCGACGCCCTGGGCCTGGAACTTGGTCGTAAAATAGGGATCAAAGATGCGCTCCATGATCTCCGGATCGATCCCGGAGCCGTTGTCGCAGATTTCCAGTTGCTTGGCTCCGCCATTTTGGCTCAGGGTCACGGTGATCTCTCCGGCGTATCCGGGGATTTTGGCCTGTTTTTTCTCAATGGCATCCACGGCGTTATTGAGAATCACCAGAATCACCTGACGGATGTCGTTGAGTTTGGCAGCCATCTGCCAGTCCTCTCCGGAGACGCGGACGGTGATGCCCGCGTCCTTAAGACGGGCTTCCATCAGGGTGACGGTCTGGTTGAGGCTCTTGAGAATCGAGAGATTTTCCGGCGTGTCGCTGTTGTCAAAAAAGTGGCTGAACTGATCGATCACTCCGGAGAGGTGGCGGATATTGGCCATGGCGGCATCTACCGCTGCCTTGAGGCTCTCCGGAGTCAGCTCGCCCAGCTCGGACTGCATGAGCAGGTCCTGAATGGAGAGAGCCGCCATATTTAATGGCTGACGCCACTGGTGGGCGATGTTGCTGATCATCTCTCCCTTGGCCGCCAGCTTGGACTGCTGGATGATGACCTTCTCCTGTTTGAGGCGCTCGTTGATCCCCTCTTTGATCCGGAGCTCAAGCTCCTGGTTGGTGTCGGTAAGGGATTGCACCTTCTGTTTGGAGGCGGTAACATCCCGGCAGGTAACGATCATCGTCAGGGTATCGTCCACTTTAATCACCTGACCGCTGATGAGAATATCCAGCACCTCACCCTTTTTGGTCAGATGCTGGGTCTCAAACGATGCGGCACCGCCTTGGCCAATGGCATCAAGGCGTTCGCGTACCTGGGCAGGGCTGTCGTGAATGTCGATATCCGCGATGGTGAGTGCTAAAAACTCCTCTTTTGTGTAGCCGTACTGAAAGAGGTTGGCTTCGTTGCAGTCGATAAACTCCATGCTCGCCATATCCACGACCCAGACCGCCTCCGGAATCTGGTTAAACAAAATCTGCAGTGACTCCTGGGAGCGCATCAGATCGCGCTTGGTCTGCCAGCTCTGCGTCACATCCCAAAAGAGCGTGGCAATATAGCGGCGGCCGCCGATGGTGTAGACTTTGGAGGCATCGATGTCGGCGTAAAAAACGGAGCCGTCCTTGCGCATGACCGGCTTTTCCCGCAGGGTGGTTTGCAGCCCGGTGTCCATGAGGGGTCTTTTGGCGGCATACTCCATCGACTCCGAGGCCGGAATCAGGTCGCGCACCCCGATGCTGAGCAGCTCCTCTTTGGTATAGCCCAAAAGTTCCGGAGCCTTGTCGTTACAATAGACGAAACGGCCGTACTCCAGGTCTTCGATGGTGACGCCCTCTTCGATGTTGTTAAAGATCGCATCGAACTGCTGCTCGCGCTCGGTCAGCTCGACCGTATCGAGGCAGACGCCCATCAGGTAGCGGCGGCCATCATCCATATCGACGTACGTTGCGGAAACGGACATCTCCATCGGCGCCCCGAAACGGCGGCGGTGCAGGGTGCGAAACTGCACCTTGCCGTGTTGGTACAGATAATCATAAAGCTGACTGTATCGGGCTTCGTCGATCTCAACCACATCCATGACAGTCATGGAAAGGAACTCTTCCAAAGAGTAACCGTAGGTCTCTATGCCCACACGGTTCACATCGATAAATTTCCGGGTCTCCCCGTCTACAATCCAGGCAGGCTCCGGATGGGATTCGAAAAAGGTTCTGTAAAATTCATTATTAATGGTCATGGTGCTAGCTCTTGTCCAGTGTTTCAGTTTAAATCATACAACAGAATAGACAAAAAGCCTATACCGAACGTTAACGTTCGATTACAGGCGGTTACAATTGGGGAAATTTGACATAAGAAAGGTAGCCGGTTCCTGCAGGAGGCTGCTTGGAGTAATGTATGGCTTTGGGAAAGAGAAGTCCAAAGCAACCTGGGATTGCCCATCCCGAACCGGCCCTTGATCCGAGAAATTTAAGGGAAGTTTCAAGAGCATGAAATTAGGCATACGGATCGATGGTGCAACAGGTACCGCTAACAGCATGCGATACAGGCAAATCCGCGCACCAAGAAATGAATATTCATTCATGTTTGAGATATTAGCAGAAGGCGTCTAAAAAAGTCAAGGTGTTTTATAAAAAAAAGTTATTTTGCGTGAATTTTCCCTCCGGAGCCGGAGGGAGCGGGGAAAGATCAGGCGATGTTGTTATAGACGGCCTGGACGTCTTCGTCGTCTTCGAGCTTGTCGATCAGTTTTTCGATGTCGACCATCTGCTCGTCGCTAAACTCCTGGGGGTTGTTGGAGATGCGCTGCAGGCTTGCTTTTTTCAGCTCGATACCCAGCTTTTCAAAGGCGCCGTTGAGGCTGCCGAAGTTGGTGTAGTCGCCGTAGACGTAGACGGTGTTGTCCTCTTCGTCGTGTTCCATCTCGTCCAGACCGGCGTCGATGAGTTCGAGCTCCAGCTCTTCGAGGTCCATATCGGCGGGTTTTTCAAACTCGAACACCGCTTTGCGGTCGAACATGAACTCCAGCGAGCCGTTGGTCAGCACCTGGCCGTTTAGCTTGTTGAAGTAGCTTTTGACGTTGGCGACGGTTCGGGTGTTGTTGTTGGTGGCGCACTCGACAAAGAGCAGCACGCCATGCGGGCCCTTGCCCTCGAAGGAGACTTCGATGATGTCTTCGGCGTCTTTGCCCATCGCCTTTTTAATGGCGTTTTCGACGTTGTCCTTGGGCATGTTCTCCGCTTTGGCGTTCATGATCGCGGCGCGGAGCTTGGGGTTCATATCCGGATCAGGACCGCCCTCTTTGGCTGCCATAGTAATGGCGCGGGAGAGTTTCGGGAAGACCCTGGACATATTGGCCCAGCGTTTTTCCTTGGAAGCGCGGCGGTATTCAAATGCTCGTCCCATTGTGGTTCCTTATGCGAAGTGGAAATTTTTAGGCGAATTATAGCGAGGCAGAGCTAATAGCCCTCTTCACACCAGCTTGATCGGCAGGCTTTTAAGCAGGGCCACCGCCTCCGGAAGGGAGAATTTGGCGTTTTTGAGGTTGGTTTTGAGGGGGTCGATGGTGTAGTTGGCGGCGTCGCTGAAGTCGGCGGCTTCCAGGTCGGCGTTGCGAAAGACGGCGCCTTCGAGGTTGGTTCCGGAGAAGTCGGCCTTGGCCAGACGCGCCTCGGCAAAGTCCACCTCCCTGGCATCGCAGCCCGTCATCTTCAGATGGCGCAGATCGAGGGCGTAGAAGCTCGACGCCGTCAGGTTGCTCTCCGTAAAGGTCACGCCCAGAGGTGCGCGGCACAGCTCCCACTTGACGGCGATCGCCTTGGAGTTTTGCACGGTCACGTCGGAGAAGTAGCTGTTTTTTACCTTGACGGCGGTCAGGTCGCAGTTGTCGAAAACACACTCCGTAAAACGGCACGAGGTAAAGGGGATATTAATCAGTACGCACCCCTCAAAACGGCAGCCGTCAAACTCGCAGCCGTTTACCTGCCCCACCCCTTCAAAATCATTTGCAGTAAAAGTTTTGTCGGTGTAGTGGGTGTTGTTTTGGATCATCGAATCATCTTTTTTTGAGCATCTTTTTGGCCAGGGCCAGCATCTTGACAAAGAGGTCGTTTTTGGAGATATCGAGCTCTTTGGAGATGGCGTCGAAGGCCTCGTAGTTTTCGTTTTTGACGGTCCAGGTGTTAAAACGGCCGTCTTCGTCTTTGCGGAGCTTTTCGTATTCACGGTCTAGCAGGATTTTCAGCTCCGGCGGCACCATCTTACGAACCGATTTGTACCCGACCCGCTCGCCGTCTTTGATATGGGGCGAGACCTCCGCGTCGACCCAGTAAAAGTCGCCGCTTTTGGTTTTGTTTTTGATGTAACCGTGCCATTTGTCTCCGGATTTGATGCTTTTCCACATCTGGGCAAAGATAATCGACGGCATATCCGGATGGCGCAGAATATTGTGGTTTGAACCGATCAGATCGGTTCGTTCAAAGCCTGAAAAATAGCAGAGCTCTTCGTTGACATAGGTGATGGCACCGTTGAGATCCGTACGCGAAATAAGAAACGAGGTTTCGGTTAACTCTATCTCTTGATTCCCGGGCATGGGGTTTCCTTCTTGTCTGGTGCGGATATAGTAGTATATTTCACCTATAACAGGCAAGCCCATCGTCTCTTGGCTATAATTACAGAAAAACAGAGCGAGCCCCCATGTCCAACACCCAGAAACTCAAAGAGATGGTTCAAAACGAACTGCTGCCCGAAGTCCAGAACTTTATTAAAAAACTCTCCGCCATCGTCGAAACCAAAGGCACGGAAGAAGACAGGGAAGTGCTGGAAGAGACCCGAGAGCTGGAAGAGACCTTTGAAACGATCCTAGAAGACATCGCCTCCGGAGAGATGGATGAAGAAGAGGCGCTGGATTTGCTGAAAGAGTTGAAGAAGATGAACAAGGGGCGTGGGTAAAACCTCTTATTACTCGCCAATATGGTGTGTGCCGAAATATTTTTCGACTTCCATTAGCACATCGACATCGGTCTTTATTCCCGGTGATATGATATAGGCTCCTGACGGTTTAACAAAAATCACACCGGAATTACTTTTTAGATCACTCTTTTCAAGTTCAATCGTATCATGCTGTGCTTCGATCGTGACTGGAAGCTTTTCTACGAGAAAGACCTTAA
>QKHD01000255.1 GCA_003250175.1 Helicobacteraceae bacterium | reverse complement strand
GCCTTAACCCGTCTCCGCCACTTATACATCTCATGACTCACAAACAAAATAATCGGAAACGGCAACAAAATCCACATATCCTCGATCGGCACATGCGCCGTATTAAAGACATGCTGCACCGGCTCGACGTTTAAGAGCATCCAGATCCAGAAAAACTCCATCCCCATGGCCACAAGCAGCAGCTTGTTGGAGAAAAAGCCCACGCTGAAGGCGCTAAACTCCCAGCTTCGCATCGTCCAGACGTTGGCCAGCTGGCAGGTGACGGCGCCGAGAAGCGTCATGGTCATGGCCTGGCGGTGGAGCAGCTCGTTGCCCAGATCGACCTGGCCGTACTCCCAGCCGTGCAGCAATAGAAAACTGATAAAGGCGGTCATGGCCGCCGCCGCTTCGATGAGGCCCACGAAGAAGTAGCCGCGCTTGAAGACCTCCCAGTTTAAGAGCTTTTCATCGCGGCCCACGGGCGGGCGTTTCATGATGTTTTTTTCCGGTTTGTCGCTCCCGATGCCCAGGCCCGGCAGCATGTCGGAGCCTAAGTCGATGGAGAGAATCTGGATCACCGAAAGGGGCAGCGGAATCTTGAAGAAAAACTGCAAAATATAGGGCACGATCTCCGGAACGTTGGAGGAGAGAATATAGGTGACAAACTTCTTGATATTGAAGTAGACGCTACGCCCTTCTTCGATGGCGGCGACGATGGAGGAGAAGTTGTCGTCGATCAGCACCATGTCCGCCGCCTCCTTGGCCACTTCCGTTCCCGCCTTGCCCATGGCGATGCCGATGTCGGCTTTTTTAAGGGCCGGGGCGTCGTTGACCCCGTCGCCCGTCATGGCGACGACTTCGCCGTTGTTTTGCAGGGCGGTGGCGATCTTGAGCTTCTGGCTCGAAGCCATGCGGGCGAAGAGCACGTCTTCTTTCTCCAGCAGGGCTTCCAGCGCGTCGTCGCGCATGGCTTCCAGCTCGTCGCCGGTGATGACGCGGTCGTAGCGCATGCCGATCTTGTCGGCGATGGCGGCGGCGGTGACGGGGTTGTCCCCCGTGATCATCATGGTCCGGATTCCCGCCGCGGCGCAGATCGCCATGGCCTCTTTGACCTCCGGACGGGGGAGGTCCATGATGCCTACCAGCCCCAAAAGGGTCAGGTTATCTTCACGCTCTCCTTCGCCTCTGGCAATGGCCAGCACCCGAAAGGCCTGTTTTTCATAATCTTCGGCGTTTTGCACCAGACGCTTTCGCTCCGTGTCACTCAGCGGCCGGCGTGCTCCGGAGCTGCCCAGATAGTGGGTGGCGTGCTCCAAGATCACCTCGTACGCCCCCTTGGCAAAGAGCGCCGTCCCCTCCGGAGCGGCATAGAAAGAGGACATCATCTTCCGCTCGCTGGTGAAGGGGTTTTCGCCCTGCTTTTCCCATTCCGGCAGCGGCTTATCCAGCTTGCGCTGCGCTGCGACGATGGCCAGCTCAGTAGGGTCGCCGAAGATCGCCTCGCCCTCGATGCGCGCGCGGGAGTTAAGCACCCCGGCGTAGAGCAGCTCGGCAAGGCGATCGGTCACGTCGGCCCCGCTACTGTCAAACGATCCGGAGGCGAAGTACCCTTCGCCGCTGACCTGCACCTCTTCGCCTCCTGCGAGGCGGATGGTTTTAAGGGTCATCTCGTTTCGGGTCAGGGTGCCGGTTTTGTCCGTACAGATCACCGTGGCGCTGCCCAGGGTCTGGACGGAGTCGAGGTTTTTAATGAGCGCGTTGCGCCTTGCCATGCGCTGGCTGGCAAGGGAGAGCGAGAGGGTGATGGTGGGCAGCAGCCCTTCGGGTACGTTGGCGACGATCAGCGAGAGGGCGAAGATGGAGGCGATTAGCACCCCGCGGTCGGCAAAAAGGCCCAGCACGAAAAAGACGATCCCCATGGCCACGGCGATGATGGTGAGAATCCGGGTGATGATGATGATCTCTTTTTGCATCGGGGTCAGGGTCTTCTGGACGTTTTTGGTCATGACGGCGATCTTGCCGAACTCCGTGGCGTGCCCCGTGGCGCTCACCACCGCCACGCCGCTTCCGGAGACGACGGTGGTTCCGGCGTAGACCATGTTTTTAGCATCCAAGGCGCGGCGCGCATGGGCGGGCTCCTCCGTACGGCGGGCGGGGACGGATTCGCCGTTGAGTGAGGACATATTGATGTAAAGGGCGTTGCACTCCAGCAGCACCGCGTCGGCGGCGACCTTGTCCCCCTCTTCCAAGAGGATGATGTCACCGGGCACCAGCTCCTTGGAGTCGATCTCCACTCGCTTGCCGTCCCGCAGTACGGCGACCAGCGTGGGCATGAGCTTCATCAGGGCTTCCATCGCCTTGTCGGCCTTGTACTCCTGCCAGAAGGTAAAGGTGGCGTTGATGACCACCGCCGCCACGATGGCCCAGCCCAAAATGTCGCTCCCCTCCCCCGGCACGTAGTAATCGGCCACGAAGGAGAGCAGCGCCGCCACCTCCAGCAAGATGGCGAAAAACTGCGTGTACTCCTTAACGTACTGAACGAGGTAGTTTTTCTTCGTGCCCGTCTCGATAACGTTTTCGCCGAACTCCTCCCGGCGGCGGGCCGCTTCGCGGCTTCGCAGCCCTTCCGGAGAACTCTTCAGCTGGGAGAGCAGCCGTTCACGGCTGAGTTGAAAAAGGCTCACAGTTCGTCTCCGGAGTAGTAGGCGATGGTATTGACGGAGGTTTCGCGCAGGATGCGCTCGATGGGGCGTTCACCCAGAATCCGTGAGAAGAAGGAGAGCCGCTGCGCGCCGATGATCATCAGGTCGCTTTCGCCGCTGCCCAGGTAGTTGAGCAGCTCGTGGCGTTCGTTTTCGCCTATGAGGTGCTTGATCCGGAGGTTGACCTCCATCAGCTCGCCCAGTTTGCGGTAGTGGGCGAGGCGGTGGTTGATGCCCCTAAAAAAGTGCTTGGTGCGGGCGGTGGTAAAACGGGCCTGGGTGCGGCGGTCGGCGATGTTGATGCTCAGCAGCGTCCCTTCCGCCCCATACGCTTTTAAAAGTGCTGCAAAAAAAGCAAATTTGCGTACCGACAGGCGGGTTGCCATGATGGGCAGCAGCAGCGATGTCAGCCCCAGGGTGCTTTTGACATGCACGATCCGAACCACCCCCACGTCCACACCCGGTGAGGCGTGCAGCAACTGGTCGCTGAATGACGGCACGAAAAATCGCCGCTTGACGCGGCTGGCGCAAAAGAGCATATCGACCATGTTCTCCCTGGCGTAGCGGGCCAGGGCGGCGGCTCCGCCCTTTAAGATCAGCGCCTCCGTCGCCACCCCGTTTTCGGCGGCGATCTCTCCGATGGCTTTCATACTGTGGCCGACGGCGTCGCGGTCGTCTTCACGGTTGGGGGAGTGGTGCAGTACCAGGGTAAGGTTGTGGGCCTT
>QKHD01000155.1 GCA_003250175.1 Helicobacteraceae bacterium | reverse complement strand
CGTAGCTAAGTGAAAGGCCGCTTTGGGTCGGTTTGTTCATGTCGCGGCAAGCCTCCGGATCAAAGACCTTGAAGACGACGGCGTTGCGCCCCGCATTTTTAGCCTCATAGAGGGCAATATCCGCGCAGCGCATCAGCGCATCCGGCGCTTCATCGCCTGTCTGGGTAAGGAAGGTCACGCCGATGGAGACCGTGAGGTAGGGGTGCGTGTTGTCTTTGTGCTCGATATGCAGGTCCTGGATCGACTGCTTGAGCTTTTCAAAAAAGATGTGGGCGCTCTCTTCGCTGATGTGGGAGACAAAGACGGCAAACTCTTCACCACCCAGACGGAAGACAAAGTCTCCGGAGCGTTTGAGGTGCTCTTTCATGGTCTGGGCCACCTGCTTGAGGGCCTCGTCACCCTGCTGGTGGCCGTAGGCGTCGTTGTAGCGTTTAAAATAATCGATGTCAATCATGGCAAAGGCCAGGGTATCCTGCCGACGTCGGTTGTTTTGAATCTCCTTGGGAAACATCATTTCAAAATAGCGGCGGTTGTAGACACCGGTGAGGGCATCGGTGATGGAGATTTCTGTCAGTTTGTCGTTCAAAGAGCGTAGGGTGGAGTCACTCTTTTGAATGCTCTTCATCACGGGGTAGAAAATCCCCGCCGCAATGGAGAAGAGGATGAGGAGGGAAAAGAACAAGATGTTTTTGGTAGCGACCTGAATATCGTTGCTCTCGTCCCGTCGTTCTCTGGCCCGGGTAAATTCACCTTGAATCAGCCCGTCGATGCTTGCTAGCAAAGGCTCCGCCGAAGGGTAAAAATCCCGCTGCACGATTTCACCCAGGGCGCTTCGCCCATTGGCATCGAGCAGGTGGATAAGCAGCGTAACGGTTTCAAGATTAGCCTTGAGGGCTTCGGCGGTACGGATGATACTCTCCTGATCCACGGGATCGTGGCTGTAGGCTTCGTAATCAAGCCAGTCCGCCTCGATCCCTTCCTTGGCCTCCTGGAGAGCCAGCATGGCTGTTTTGGCTTCGATGAGGTGGTTTTGGTAACGGTGCAGGGCGATCACGATACCGTTACGGTAGTGATGGCTGAGGCTGATCAGGGTATTAGCGGGGAGGATATTTTCCTCATAAACCGTATCCAGCTGTTTTTTGATCTGACCGGTTCCGTAATAGGAGAGCAGGGTGATGGTAACCAGCCCCAGGCTCATGACAACAAGGAGAATCGTGTGCTTGATCGCAACGGAAAAACGGCTTAAGAGGGGCATGTAACTCCTTTAGGTATGTCCGGAGGAAAAGCAAAAAGGGTTCCCCTATGCGGGCGTTTGTTTTAAGGATTTTTTCCCGACGCCTTGCTATAATCACCCCAAAACCAATTGTGGAGCAGCTATGTCTGAAATGATTAGGACTATCAAGCAGGAAATCGCCAAGGTAGTGGTCGGTCAGGATGAGATGATCGACGGACTGCTGGTGGGAATGCTCACCGGCGGACATATCCTTCTTGAAGGGGTCCCCGGTCTGGCAAAGACCACGACCGTCAATACCCTGGCCAAAACCATGAGCCTCAATTTTAAACGGGTGCAGTTCACCCCCGACCTTCTTCCCAGTGACATTATCGGTGCCGAGGTTTACGACCCCAAAGGCAGCGAATTCAAGATCAAACGCGGGCCGATTTTTACCAATATTCTTCTGGCCGACGAGATCAACCGTGCCCCGGCCAAGGTGCAGTCTGCACTGTTAGAAGTCATGCAGGAGCGCCAGGCCACCATCGGGGATGCCACCTTCCAGATTCCCAAGCCCTTTTTGGTTCTGGCGACCCAGAACCCCGTGGAACAAGAGGGGGTCTACACCCTTCCGGAGGCACAACTCGACCGTTTCATGCTCAAAATCCGGGTCGGTTACAACACCAAGGAAGAGGAGCTGGAGATCGCCCGACGGGTTGCCAACAACGCCTTTGAAAGCGTCAGTCCCGTCATCGGCGAAACGGAGATTTTTGCCATGCGCGACGCGGTCAAGACCGTTCATATCGACGAAGAGCTGGAACGCTACATGATCGATCTCATCTTCGCCACCCGCGACGGCAACCCCAACCTGCAGTACGGTGCCAGCCCCCGGGCTTCTATCGACCTCTACCGTGCCGCCCGTGCCTACGCCTACATCTACGGCAAAGACCACGTCACCCCCGGCGATATCGCCCGGGCTGCCAAGGACGTGCTGCGCCACCGTCTGATCCTCAGCTACGAGGGCGAGGCCGAGGGCGTCACCACCGACGACATCATCAACGCCGTGCTGAGCGAGGTGCCGATTCCGTGATGACCGGGGTTTTAAAAAAGATCCTCATCAAGACCAGACGCCAGGTATTCTCCGAGCTCATCGGCTCCAATGCCTCCCTCTTTCATGGGGAGGGCTACGATTTTGCGGAGCTGCGCGAGTACCAGGTCGGCGATGACATCCGCCATATCGACTGGATCATCACCGCCAAACAAAACCGCCCCTTTGTGAAGGTATTTCACAAAGAACACCAGATCAACGTGGTCATCACGTCCCTGCTTAACGGCTCCGTCTTTTTCGGCAGCAAACGCCTCAAGCAGGAGCTCATTGCCGAAGTGGCGGCCATTTTGGGCTTTAGCAGCATCAAAAACGGCGACAGTTTTGCCCCCTGGATCGTGGCCGACGGGATTAAGGAGGCGGGCCGCCCCACCAAACGTCTGGCCGGTGTGCAGCGCACGGCGTCGCAGATTCTGGAGTTTGACCCCGTGGGGCGCCGGCTTGACCCCGCCTTTACGCGGGAGATGATGCTGCGGCTCAAACGCAAGTCGCTGATCTTTCTCATTGGGGATTTTTTTACCCTTCCGGAGCTCAAGGTCCTGGCCAAGCGGCACGAGGTGATCGCCCTGGTTGTCCGCGACCGTATGGAAGAGCAGCTGCCCGACCTGGGCGAAGTGGCCCTGCTCGATCCGGAGAACGGCGCCTATTTTGAAGGCAGCCTGGGCCAGGGCCTTCGCCGCCGTTACGATGCCAACGTGCGGGAGCACGACGAAAAGATGAGCGCCCTGTTCCGTCAGAACAAAGTACGTTGGGTCAAGCTCTACACCGACGAAGACCCCTTTATCAAACTTTCCCGTCTGTTTAAGGAGTAGGAATGCACGAGCCACTCGAAGACATTACCGGACTGCGCCCCGTTTTTGAGATCGGGGATTACTATCTGTACATGATCGCCCTGGTGGTGGGTATTTTACTGGTTGTACTGGTAGGTTACCTGATCTACCGTTTTTTCCTTCGACGAAGTACGGTTGATGTGCGGGCCAACTACATTGCCGCCTACGAAGCGATTAATCTGGATAACCCCAAGGAGGCGGCCTACGCCATGACGAAGCTTTCGCGTCTCATTGCCGCCAGCGAGCGCGAGGAGAAGATGGCC
>QKHD01000275.1 GCA_003250175.1 Helicobacteraceae bacterium | reverse complement strand
CATGACCAAACCCTTCGTGATGGACGAACTGCTTTTCCGGATCAAGGCGATCTTGAAGCGCACCAATCCGGTGACCCAGGATGTGATACAATTTCGGGATATCAAGATCAACCAGCTCTCCAAAGAGGTGGCCGTTTCCGGTCGCCCCGTGCCGCTGACCAAGCTGGAGATGCGCCTGCTGATTGAACTGATTAAAAATAAAAACATCGTACTGTCCAGAGATTACCTGCTGGAAAAGGTGTGGGAAGATATCTCCGCATATCAGGAGAAGACGGTTAACGTCGCCATCAAGCGGCTTAAGGAAAAAATCGATCCCTCCAAGGACAAAGGGTACATCAAGACGGTAAGGGGAGAGGGTTACACCGTTTGCTAAAGCTCCACCAGCACTTTTTCGTCAACTTTCTTTTTATTTCGCTGCTCATGATGATCTTTTCGGGCGTGGTGAGTTTCATCACCCTGAAAAACCTTGAGATCAACAGCGTCCGCCACTCCCTTGAACGCAATATCATCCTGCTCGAAAACCTGATCTCCCATACCTCCGATTATGAAATCCCCATCCAGAAAATCGCCCACGAAACGGGGCTTCGGGTGACCATTATCGACAACGAAGGGGTCGTTCTGGCGGAGAGCGATTTTGACAAAGAGGAGATGAACAACCACCGGATGCGTCCGGAGGTGCAGATGAGCCTCCAGGAGTCCTACGGTTTTGCCATCCGCTACTCTAACACGATCAACCACGACATGCTCTACGTGGCCAAACAGTCCCTCGCCTTCGACGGCAGCCCCATTACTGTCCGGATGGCGGAGAGCTTAGAGCACATCCACCAGCGTTTTCTCACCCTCTGGATCCGGATCGCCTCGATCTTTTTTATCGCCATCGCCGTGGCCCTGATTGTCTCCGGAATCTTTAGCAAAAAGATCAAAACCGAGGTCGACCGTATCCGCGACATCATGGAAAAGATCGCCAGCAAAGAGTATGAGTGGAAGGCGGACAAGGAGTCCTTTGTCAGCGAGTTTACCCAGATTAAAAACCTGCTGGCCCAGATCGCCCGCCGTATGTCGCGCCGGGATAAGCAAAAGCGCAAATACGAAGCCAAGCTGCGATTGAAAAACCGCCAGCAAAAGGACATTATCGCCGCGCTCAGCCACGAGTTTAAAAACCCCATCGCCGTCATTCTGGGCTACAGCCAGACCATCAAGGACGACAAGGCGATGCCCGAGGCGATGCGCAATAAATTCCTGGACAAGATCGATAAAAACGCCCACCGCATCTCCTCCATGCTGGACCGTCTCAGCCTGGCGACCAAGATGGAAAATCACGAGATCACCCCCCACGCCGCCTACGTGGAGCTGCACGAACTGGCCGACGGGGTCAAGCTGATGATGGAAGACAAATACCCCGGCCGCAAGATCATCGTCGAAGGGGAAAAACGGGGTGTGCGCGTCGATAAGACCATGATCGAGATGGTGCTCATCAACCTCTGCGAAAACGCCCTCAAATATTCCAAGGAAGATGTGCGCCTGGTGATCGAGGCGGAAAAAATCAGCGTCATCGACAAGGGGCAGGGGATCAGCGAAGAGGAGATCGACAAGATCACCAAAAAGTTCTACCGCGTGGAGCACAACACCTGGGACAACTCCCTGGGCCTGGGGCTTTCTATCGTCAACTATATGCTCAAGCTCCACAACACCCGCCTGCTCATCGCCAGCAAAGAGGGCGAGGGCAGCGCCTTTAGTTTCTATATCTAAGGACGCCGTTTTACGCTACAATCCGGAGACGTTTAAGGAGTCGCCATGGATTTTGTTACGACGACAGCGGGGGTTAGGCTCCCCCATGTTATCTACGGAACCGCCTGGAAAAAAGAGGCCACCGCCCCGCTGGTGACCCAGGCCATCACGGCCGGGTTTCGCGCCATCGATACCGCCTGCCAGCCGCGCCACTACCGTGAAGATCTGGTGGGCGAAGGGATCGCCGCCGCCATCGCCTCCGGAGCAGTACGCCGTGATGAGCTCTTTATCCAGACCAAATTCACCCCGGCCGCCGGGCAGGACATGAGCTCCATTCCCTATGATCCCGCTATGGGACTTCCGGAGCAGGTGAAGGCATCGTGTGCCGTGTCGCTGCAAAACCTTCAGATTGATGTGATCGATTCGCTGGTGCTCCATTCGCCCCTCTTTCCCTACGCCGATTTGCTAACCGTCTGGCGCTCGATGGAAGCGCTGGTTGACGAAGGTTATGTGCGTCAGATCGGCATCAGTAACCTCTATGACCTTGCCTGGCACCAAAAACTCTACGCCGATGCCCGGATCAAACCCGCCGTCATCCAGAACCGTTTTTACGCCGACAGCGGTTACGACATTGACCTTCGCCATTGGGCGAAAGATGTGGGTATCGTCTACCAGAGCTTTTGGTCCCTGACGGCCAACCCCCATATTCTGGAGCACCCGGTGGTGCAGGGGGCGGCCATCAGCCTGGGCAAAACCCCAGCGCAGGTATTCTTTGCCTTTCTGCGCACCCAGGGGGTCGTCCCTCTCTCCGGAACCACCTCGCAAGAGCACATGCGCGACGATCTAGAGAGTGCCGCCGTCACCCTGGACGCCGCCACCGTCAATGCCATCGCGGCGCTTCTTGCGCCCACAAAACAGTAACGGCTGTTACGCTATAATGCGCCCCAATATTTTCGATTCGGCAGGCCTGTTTGATGCTTAAAAATCCTCTTCGTTCCACCTTTGGCCGTATTCTTTCCAGCGTGATCGTGGCCGCCCTGTTCGCGGGGGCGACCCTGGCGCTGTGGGCCTTTATGAACCAGCCCGCCGATGAACCGCCCTGGCCCAAACGGATTCAGGGCTTTGCCTTCTCCCCCTACCGTATCCATCAGGACGGCACGCTGGATAAAGCTCCCACACTTGCCGAGCTGCGGGAAGACCTTACCCTGCTGGCGGGCAAGACCGTAGCGGTACGCACCTACTCGACCCTGGGCAATCTGGGGGAGATTCCCCGCCTGGCGGCTGAACAAAAACCCCGCATCAAGGTCGCCCTGGGGCTCTGGCTGGATGGCCGTATGGAGCGCAACGAAGCAGAGATCGAAAACGCCATCCGCATCGCTAACACCGAAACCAATATCATCCGCCTTTTTGTGGGCAACGAAAGCCTGCTGCGAAAAGACCTTAACGTCTCCCAGCTGATCGAATACCTCGATCGCGTACGCGACGCCGTGGGCAAGCCGGTCAGTACCGCCGAACCGTGGCACGTCTGGATAGACCTCCGGAGCTGGCCGATCACGTTGATTTTATCGGCGTTCACCTGCTGCCCTATTGGGAAGGGGTTGCCGCCGATCAGGCCGTGGCCTACGTGGCCGACAAGGTCGAGCGCCTCCGGAAAGCCTTTCCGGGCAAACGGGTCATCATTGGCGAGGTGGGCTGGCCTTCGGACGGGCGTAAGCGCGAAGCCGCCGTGGCTTCTTTGTCCAACGAGGCGCAATTTTTGCGTCGCTTTATCGAAAAGGCCAAGGAAGACCGCTACGTCTACTACCTGATGGAGGCTTTCGACCAGCCCTGGAAGAGCAAAATCGAAGGCTCCGTAGGGGCGTATTGGGGAGTTTATAACGCCGAGCGCGAACCCAAATTCGAATTCACCGCCCCCATCGTCCGGATTCCGGAGTGGCATGTGCTGGCGGGGGTTTCGGTGGTTATAGCCGCGCTCTTGCTGGGGATTTTTTATGTCTACAGCGCCTCCCTTTCCACCTCCGGACGTACCATGCTGGCCGCCGTGGTCTACACCATTGCCACGTTGGTGGTGCTGATCGTCTACGACTACACCCAGAAATACCTCACCTT
>QKHD01000315.1 GCA_003250175.1 Helicobacteraceae bacterium | reverse complement strand
TGTGACAAGCCGACAAATTTGTAAGCCTTTGGAATCGACGGACGTGAAAAAGGGGTCTTTTGGAGGATTTTGGTGCGATTTTTTTGTAGGGATGTGAAAATTATTTGAGGTGCAGGGCGAGGGCGGTGTCCATACTGGCGGCGTGCACGCCGAACCAGTCGGGGAGTTTTTCTTTTATATAGGCGCGGGCGATTTTGATCATGCCGCGTCGGGCGAAGCGCTGCATCTGCATCATCTCCGCGACGATACGGTTGTGGTCGTCTTCGTGTTCGCGGCGTGAGAGGAAGTTGCTGGCCTTCATCAGTTCCAGCTCCGCATCGAAGTGGGCGCGGGTGTGTTCAAGAAGCGAATCGAAAAAATCGAGAAAGTCACTGTCGGGAATTTCTTCGGAACGGTTGAGCAGGGCGACGAACTCCCGGTGGGTGGTATCCATGGCCTCATGGCCCAGGACAAATTCATCTTTCCAGGAAAGCACCACGGGGAATCCTTTTTCGTAGCATCATCAGCTGGGTCTGTGAAAAGCCGAGGGACTTGTAAAAGTGCAGGGCGGGGGTGTTGGTTTTATCGGCCAGAAGTTTGACGGCGAAAAAATCCTTCCGCGCAGCCTGCTCAATCAGGTAGTTCACCAGTTGACGTCCCAATCCTTTACCGCGATGGGCAATATCCACCACCACATCTTCGATCACTCCGACAAATCCGCCTTCGGCTGTCGAAATCGAGGGCTGCATGGTGGCCATGCCCACAATCTCACCCTCCGGATCACATGCCACCGCCACATCGCACATGACATCGGCGATGATGAGCGTCAAGGCTTTAAAATGTTTGGCTTCGTCAAACTCAAAATCCGACTCGATGGCAAAGAGCTGCTGCAAAAGCGGAAGCAGTTGCAAAATATCCTTGGGCGTTGCCTGTGAAATGGTGTACGACATGGTCAGTTGCTGGTGAGGTTGTCAATAAGCTGGCCGAATCTGTCGTTGCGCAGATCCATCAGACGTTTGATCTCCTGAAGATCGATATTTCCGGAGAAGGTCATGTTGAACAGAGCCGTCAACGGGCTCCGGCAGCAGGATTTGTTGCAGCCGGTGACCATCTTTTTGGCAATTTTGTAAGGTTCGTAGGTGCTTTGAAAAATTTCAATGGCTTCGCCTACGGTTTTTTCGCCGCATTCGCAGATCTGCAGAGAGAGTATCTCTTCATCACTCATGACTGCCTCCTTACAGGCCGTTTTCCTTCTTATAGTCGTTGGCTTTTTTGACCGCTTCGGCACAGGACTGGGCCAGTTCCGGAAGACGGTTGTACTCGCTCCAGAGAGTATCTTCGACGATGTCGTGAATCTCTCCGGCGATCTCGGTTGCCAGACGCTTCAGTTTGGCCAGTTCTTTTTTGGTGTCTTTTTCTTCGCTCATTATAGCTCCTTTGTTGAATGGATTGAATCTTTTTTCTGCCCCAAAAAGCGGCAGGCGTTCGTATCTTTATAAAGAAAATGCATAGATGTTTTCAAATTTCAGCTCCGGATCACGGCCCTTGATCATATGCGCCATGGTGGACTGGCACTTGAAGTGGTATTTCTCATAGAGGTTCCTAACCTCCGGAACATCGTAGGGAATGTCGGCGATGATCTTTTTAAGCCCACGAAAGTAGAGAAGACCGCGCATCATTTTTTCCGCGTCGCTCTCCGCACCGCTGCGTACCTGCCAGGGGCCAAGGTAGACATTGCGGGCGTTAATGACGCTGGAGTGCTGAAACCCGTTGGCCGTGGCGAGCTTGAGGGAGCTTTTGCGTTCCAGCTCGTCAAATAAAAAGGGCGTCCGCAGTTCGTGGAAGGTTTCGAAATCGACCTGTTTCATCACCTTTTCAAAATCGACGCTGTCCAGTTCCTTGGCGTGGGCGTTGGTAAAGTTAAAGGGCGGAACCTTCCCCGCGTTGATAAACCGCCCCACCGTCATGGTCTGCACAAAGCCGTAACTTTTGAAAAAGGGAATCAGCTCAAAGGGGGCGTGGGTGTAAAAGGTCTCCCGGTCGTTGCCCAGGGCATTCATCAGGGTTTCGAACAAGCGGCGACCGATCCCCTTGCGCTGGTGCGTCGGTTTGACCATAAAATATTTGATCATGGCGGACTTTTGAAAGAGCACGGAGGTAATGACCCCCACCAGCTCTTCGCCCTCAAAGGCGGCGTAGCACAGGTGTGGGGCGTGGTCGTGGACAATCCGGAGATGGTAAGCGTCCAGCAGCCAGCCCACTTCGTCGGCGATGGCCACGACTTCTTGGAAACTGATGGGTCTTAGCCAGCCGATGAACATGGCCGTCCTTTTTCAAAATAGAGCTCCATGAGCTCCTCGTCGCTGAGCACGCTCTTGCGGCTGGTGACGATGTCGCGGATCACCGGCACCAGGGCGCGCAGACTCTCTTTATCCGCATGGATGCCCATTTTGGCCAGGTGATACTGCAGGGTTGCCGCTCCGGAGTGCTTGCCGATGGGGTATTCCCGTTTGCCGCCCACTTCCGAAGGCAGAATCGCTTCGTAGGCGTGGGAGTTTTTCATCATGCCGTCGGCGTGAATGCCGGACTCATGGGCGAAGATGTACTCCCCGACAATGGGGGCATTTTTGGCGATGGTGAGCTGGGAGGCCTGGGAGACCACGTTGACCAGACGGCGCATATCTTTTTTATAAAAGCCGCGGTCTTCACCGTAGAGGTGATCAAGCGTCATAGCGATCTGCTCAAAGCTGGCGTTTCCCGCCCGCTCCCCGATACCGATGACGGTGGTGTTGACGCTCACCGCCCCGGCATCGAGTCCGGAGATGGCGTTGGCGTTGGCCAAGCCAAAATCGTTGTGAGTGTGCATTTCGATGGGCAGTGCGGAGTGGGCGACCAGCTCTTTAACCAGCGTGTAGGTTTTCACGGGGGTTAAAATCCCGATGGTGTCGCAGTAACGGAAGCGGTCAGCCCCCAGGTCTTCACCCAGGGCCATCACCTCTTTGAGAAAATTCATGTCGGCGCGGGAGCTGTCCTCGGCACCGATGCAGACAAAGAGCCCTTCCTGTTTGGCGGTGCGGACGACGTCGGCCAGTTGATCCAACATTTTTGTCTTGTTGCCGCCGAATTTGATGTCGATGAGGGTATCGGACACAGGGATCGAGAGGTCGACCGCCGGAGCGCCGCATCGAAGGGCGGCTTCAAGGTCGCTCATCTTGGCGCGGTTCCAGGTCATCATCCGGATGGGCAGGTGCAGGTCCAAAATCGCACGGATATCGGCACACTCTTTTTCGCCCATGGCGGGAATCCCGATCTCCAGTTCATCCGCCCCACAGGAGTAGAGAAGCTGGGCGATAGCGACTTTTTCGTCGGTATTAAAGGCGACATAAGGAGCTTGTTCGCCGTCTCGCAGGGTCGTATCATTGATAATCGCCATGGCTGCCTCCT
>QKHD01000125.1 GCA_003250175.1 Helicobacteraceae bacterium | reverse complement strand
TTGGCATTGTAAAAGGCCAGGTTACGCTGCTGGCGCATGGTGTTTTGCGGTGCCACGTCAGCCTGGGCGCAGAGGAAGTTCTCGGATTTCCCCCCCAAAGAGACCACAGGCTTGGGCGCTTCGCCGCATCCGGAAATAAGCAGGGCCAGGGCAGGAATCAAAACAGATCGCATCAATACTCCTTTTAGACCTTGGGCAGATTGAATTTCTGCACAGAAAGCTCGCCCTCGGCGGTGTAGCTGAGATAATAGAGCAGGTCTTTTTTTACGGGAAGGCCGGCTAGAAAGCGCAATGCCAGATTGGCCTGAAACGAGGCGATCTGCATAACGATCGGTGCGGCGATGCCGCCGGGTTTTCGGTCGGTTACCTTGAAGACGTTAAATCCGGAGTGTTCGAAAAAGCAGACCTGACCGTTAAACTCCTCGACCGAGCCGTAGATCCAGGGGGTGTTCACTGATTTGGCGTAGGTGTCGATGGCCTGCCGGGAGGGGAGGTTGTCCGTGGCGTCGATAATCAGATCGACGGCAATGTTCTGCTTGGTAAACTCGTCAAAACTCATCACCAGCGGAGTCGTTTTAACATAGGGGCAGCGGGATGCGACCAGCTTGGCCAGACACTCCGCCTTGGGACGATCGACGTCCTCCATGGTAAAGGCGATCTGACGGTGAATGTTGTGCAGGCTGACGTGGTCGAAATCGACCAGCACCAGTTCGCCGATTCCGCTGGAACCAAGAGGAATCGCCAGGGAGCTGCCCAGCCCTCCGGAGCCAATGATGGCGACCTTTTTATCTTGCAGTGATGCCTGGGTTGTTTCGCCCCAGAGCTGGATTTGTCGGTTGAAATAATCAGTCATGATGTTCCCTTTTCAAGAGGGCCGTTTGAAAGCCCCAGTTTCGTCTGGCTTGAAAGGCCATCTCTTTGTCGATGGAGGCGATCATCATCTCCTCCTTATTCCCCAAAGCGGTGACGATATTTCCGGCTGGATCGGCTAAAAAGCTGTCGCCGTAGAAGATCCACTGAACTTTTTTATCATGATAACTCCCCACCCGGTTGACCCGCAGCACGTAGGTGCTGTTGAGAAAGGCGCGGGTTTTTAAAAGCTCGCGCCAGCGGGGCTTGGAGTCGAAGGTCGAGGCGGTGGGGACGATCACCACGTCGATTTTTTTGTTTCTCACCTCCTGCCAGAGGGGGTCGAAGTGGGTCTCAAACCCGTACATCACCGCACAGCGTATGCGGCCAACGGTAAAAATCATGGGTGCCGTCAGCGGGGCGATGGGGTTGTCAAAAAACTTCTCTTCGTTCCAGTGTTTGTAGTTGATGAGAAACTGTTGCTCATAACTGTGTGCCGACTGGGCGGAAAAGCGCATGATCACTTTTTTGATCTGGTCTTTCTCCACGGTGACAACGGGGGCGATGATGGTGATATTGTATCCGGAGGCGAGCTTTTTTAAGATCTCTTTTTGGTGTTTTGTCTGCTCTTTAATCAGGGAAAAGGGGGTCTTTTCCAGCTCTTTAAAAAAGAGGTTGATAACGTATTCGCCTAAAACCAGCACCTGGCAGCGCTTGGATTTGGCGATGGCGAGGTAGTAGTCCAGTTTGGCCTTGTCGAAGGAGAGGGCCGCAACCTGGAGGCAGGCGATATTAAGTGTCGCTTGGTTCATGGTCCGGATTCTCCAGGGTCTGGAATTCCAGTTTGGCCCGTTCAAGCATTTCGGTGGCGATTTTCAGCTCTTCCATGCCCGCTTTGTAGAGTTTCATCCCCTCGTCGAGTGGCAGATCGCTATTGCTAAGCTGCTCCAGAATGGTTTTGGTTTTTTCCAGTCGGGATTCAAAGCTCTCGGGTGTTTCTGCCATGGGGACTCCTTTACGCCAGTACGGCTTCGATGTGGTGGCGGAATTTATCGACCTCGACCAAAAAGGCGTCGTGCCCGTAGTCGCTGTCGATGTTGTCGTAGGTGCAGCGCGCACCCTGACCGATACGGGTCATTGTATCGGCTATATGCTTCATCTCCCAGGGGAAAAAGAGCATGTCGCTTTCAAAGGAGATCAGGTGCAGGTCCGCCGTGATCTTTTTAAGGGCCTCTTCCAATCCGTCGTGGCCTCGGGAGAGGTCATAGATGTTGATCGCCTTGGCAATATAGAGAAAGCTCAGCGGGTCAAACCACTTGGGAAAATTGTAGCCGTTGTAATCCAGGTAGCGTTCCACCTCAAAGCGCCCGAAAAGCTCAAACAGACCGTCCTGAGCCACGTAGTCGCGGCCGAATTTCCGCTCCATGGAGTGGGGGGAGAGAAAACTGATGTGCCCGCCCATGCGCCCGATGGCAGAGCCGGTCAGGCCCTGTTCTTTCATCTTGTCCAGATCGTAGTTGCCGTCTTCAAAGGCCGGGTCGTTCCGGATCGCCTCGATGGAGACCTTGTTAAAGGCAATGGCCCAGGGGCTAGTGGCGTGGGTCGTGGCCAGGGCGATGATCTTGTCCGCAAAACCGGGAAAATCGATGGCAAAGTGCAGGGCCTGCATGCCCCCCATGGAGCCACCGATGACCGCATGCACGTGCTCGATCCCCAGACGGCTAAAGAGGCTGCGCTGGGCTCTGACCATGTCTTTGACCGTAATAACCGGAAATTTCAGTCGGTACGGGCGTGAGACGGGGTACATGAGCGAGGTCGGCCCCGTGGAGCCGAAGCAGCTGCCGATCACATTGGTGCAGATCACGAAGTAACGGGAGGTGTCGATGGGCTTGCCGTCGCCGATCATGTCGTCCCACCAGCCGGTTTTACGGTCGCCGTCATAGCGGCCGGCGGCGTGGTGGCTGCCCGTGAGGGCATGGCAGACGACGATGACGTTGGATTTGTCCTCGTTTAGCGTCCCGTAGGTTTCGTAGGCGATCTCGTAGGGTTCGAGAATCCGCCCGCTCTCCAGGTACAGCGCGTTGGTAAACTTCTCTTTGTTGGTTGTGATTTCCACTCAGAGACCGTTATACGTGGTAGTTAGGCGCTTCTTTGGTGATGATTACGTCGTGGACGTGGCTCTCTTTGAGGCCTGCGGCGGTAATCTCAACAAATTCGGCGTTTTCCTGGAAGGCCTTGATATCCGGCGCACCCAGGTAGCCCATGGACGAGCGGAGCCCTCCGGTAAGCTGGTGAACGATGGAGGCGATTTTTCCGCGGTACGGTACACGCCCCTCAATACCTTCGGGAACCAGTTTGTCCGCCGCGGTACCTTCCTGGAAGTAGCGGTCGGTGCTGCCCTTTTGCATCGCGCCGATGGAGCCCATGCCGCGGTAGTTTTTATACTGACGGCCCTGATACATGATGGTCTCGCCCGGGCTCTCTTCGGTACCCGCGAGCAGGGAGCCGATCATGATCGTTTCGGCACCGACGGCCAGCGCTTTGGCTACGTCTCCGGAGTATTTGATCCCGCCGTCGGCGAT
>QKHD01000123.1 GCA_003250175.1 Helicobacteraceae bacterium | reverse complement strand
GACGACCAGGTTGGCGATGACGTTGTTCATACGGTGGAGCATAAAATCGGAGGTGATAAAGGCATCCGGAAGCCAGAAGCGCTCCGTGGAGGAGTGGGAGATATCCCGCTCATGCCAGAGGGCGACGTTTTCCATGGCGGGGATGACGTAGCTGCGCACCATGCGGGCGAGGCCGGTGATATTTTCCGTCAGGATCGGGTTACGTTTGTGGGGCATGGCGGAGGAGCCTTTTTGCCCTTTGGAGAAAAACTCTTCACACTCGTAGACTTCCGTTCGCTGCCAGTGGCGCACTTGCACGGCAAACTTCTCGATGGAGCTGGCCATCAGGGCCAGGGCGGAGGCCAAACGGGCGTAGCGGTCGCGCTGGATCACCTGATTGGAAGCCGGTGCGGGTTTGAGCCCCAGCTCTTCGCAGGTCAGCTCTTCCAGCTCCAGCGGTGCATGGGCGAAGTTGCCCATCGCTCCGGAGACCTGGCCGACGGAGATCACATCCAGGGTGTCGATAAGGTTATTCAGGTGGCGCTGCATCTCGTCGTACCAGACGGCCAGAACCAGACCGAAGGTGATGGGTTCGCCGTGGATACCGTGGCTTCGGCCGACCATCAGGGTGGTTTTGTGCTCCATGGCGCGTTTTTCGATGGACTCCATCAGCATCTTGACATCGTCGATGATAATGTGGAGCGAATCACGCATCTGCAGTGCAACAGCCGTATCGATGGTGTCACTGCTGGTCATGCCGTAGTGGAACCAGCGGCTCTCGTCGCCCAGGCTCTCGGCGACGGAAGTCGTAAAGGCGATGAGGTCGTGTTTGGTCACCGCTTCGATCTCATCGATGCGTTCGATACTGAAGTTGGCGTTTTCGACGATCTTGGCGCAGTCGTCGTCGGGGATCAGTCCCAGTTTGTTCCATGCCTTGGTAACGGCTTTTTCCACCGCCAGCCAGGCGTCGTATTTGGCCTGCATGTTCCACAGGTTTTTCATCTCGTCTCGTGCGTAGCGCTCTACCATGAATTGTCTCTCCAAATCTTGTATGATTGGGCTTATTTTAACGGGTTTTGCCTTGGAGTTCGATTGAACGTTTAAGCTTAGTTTTAAGTTGTTTTAACGATCTGCGGTGTAGGATTGAAGCCAGATTTGATGAGGAATGGACAGCCATGAAACTGCTATTTGTTCGCCATGCCAAGGCGATGGAGAGAGAGGCGTTTATCGGGGCGGATGATCTGCTCCGTCCCCTGACGGAAGAGGGTAAAAAAAAGGCCGCCAAAAACTTTTTTGCCCTGGCCCGTTTTTATCAGCAGCCCATGTTGATTGTCACCTCCGAAGCGGTCCGTGCCATGCAGACGGCGGAGATTCTCAGCGATGCCTTTGGCGGGGTGGAGATTGTGCAGTCCCATCTGCTCAACCCCGGAGCCACCGTCGATGAACTCAAAGAACTGCTCATTCCTCACTATGATAAAACCGGATGCGTCGCCATTGTGGGGCACGAACCCGATTTTTCCCTGATGATCTCCGACCTCATTTCCACTCAGGGCGTTGCGCTGGATATTAAAAAGGCCTCCATCGCCGAGGTGCAGGTTGATCGCTATTTCAAGGGGGAGCTGCGCTTCATGATTCCGCCCAAGTTTTTAAAATTCCTCTCCAAGGTGATCCGTTGACCCCTTATAGCCGACAACTCATCGACGACGCCGATATCGAAGCGGTCGTCAAGGCATTAAAAAGCGACATCCTCACCGGCGGCAAAACCGTCGAGAGCTTTGAATCGGCCATCGCCCGCTACGTCGGTGCCCAACACGCCGTGGTGATGAACTCCGGAACCGCCGTGCTGCACGCCGCCTACCATGCCCTGGGTATCGGGGAAGGGGACGAGATCATCACCACGCCCATCACCTTTGCCGCCACCGCCAATGCGGCCCTTTACGTCGGTGCCAAACCGGTTTTTATCGACGTCCGTTACGACGGCAATATGGACGAACGCCTGATCGAAGCTGCCATCACCCCGCGAACCAAGGCGATTGTCCCCGTCGACTACGCGGGCAACCCCTGTGCCATGGAGGCAATTAACGCCATCGCTAAAAAACACGGCCTCAAAGTGATCGAAGACGGCGCCCACGCCTTTGGCAGCCGCGTAGGAAGCAAACCCGTCGGCTCCCTGGCCGATGTGACCACCTTCAGTTTTCACCCCGTTAAACCCTTCACCACCCTCGAAGGGGGCGCACTGGTCACGGATGATCCGGAGGTGGCGGAAAAGGCCAGACGCTTCCGCTCTCACGGGATGGTGCGCAAACAGCTCTGGAATATGGACATGGTCGACCTGGGCTACAACTACCGCCTGAGCGACGTGCAGTGTGCCCTGGGATTGTCACAGCTGGAAAAACTCGCAGGTTTTATTGAAAAGCGCAATGCCATCGCCGCCTTGTATGACGAAGAGATTCCAAAAATCCCGGGGCTTTATGCCATTAAGATTCCGGAGGCTAACCGTTCCTCCAGACACCTCTACCCGGTGCTGCTCGACCGCACGCTTTGGTGCAGCAAAGAGGATATCTTCAAAGCCTGCCAGGAAGAGGGTCTGGGGGTACAGGTGCACTACAAGCCCGTCTATCAGCACAGTTACTACAAAGAGCATGTGCCAACCCAGCCCCTGGAAACGGCGGAGGATTTTTACCGGGCCGAGCTCTCCATCCCCTGCCATCAGATGATGGGCATGGAGGAGGCCGAAGCGGTCTTAAAGAAACTCCGTGTTATTTTGAAGCGTTTCGCACGGGGTTGCGGAGTCTAAGTACTTTTGCAATAAAATCCGCGTAAACTTGGGGCTAAACGCTACCTGAAAAAGAGACCATGCAGGACATCTGGAACGAGATTCAACGGGCCGGTCACATTGTCATCACCATGCATCGCCGACCCGATGGTGACGCCATCGGATCGGCGCTGGGGCTTTACAATATGCTTGTTCCGACCAAGCGGGTCTCGCTGTTTAATATCAGCAAAGAGATCAAACGGGAGTTTGCCTTTTTGCCCGGATTCGACCGGATCCGCGACACCCTGCCGTCCAAGTTTGACCTGATGATCACCCTGGACAGCGCGAGCCTGGATCTCGTCCGGATCGAACGTCCGGAGGCGAAGATCATCAATATCGACCACCACAAATCCAACACCTTTTTCGGTGACTGGAATCTGGTGGACGAGAACCTGCCCAGCTGTGGAGAGGTGGTCTTTAAACTGCTGGAAGAAAACGGGGTCAGGCTCAACCGCGCGGCAGCACTTTGTCTCTATGCCTCCCTGGCCAGTGACACCAATTTTTTTACCACCGACCGGGTCGATGCCGCCACCTTTGATACGGCATCCAAGCTCTTGGCCTACGACATTTCGCCCTATGAAGTGGCACGGGAGATTACCAAAAACCGCTCCCTCGCCCAGGTGCGGCTTAACGGCGAA
>QKHD01000177.1 GCA_003250175.1 Helicobacteraceae bacterium | reverse complement strand
CATCCTGTCGAACTTTGGCGTATTCGGCCTCCAGCTCTTCAAGCAGGGGCATCAGGGTTTCAGGAACGTAGCGTCCGCCGTGCAGGTCGAAGTGACCGTTTTTATCAGGATCATGGGGAGAGGGTTTGGGAATGTACATCGCTTAAATATCCAATACGGAATAGACAGTCGTATCGGCGCTCAGGCGCTCAATACCTTTAAGAAAAGCCAGATTGATAATAAAACAGGC
The DNA here is from genome assembly GCA_003250175.1 of Helicobacteraceae bacterium. Lineage (GTDB taxonomy): Bacteria > Campylobacterota > Campylobacteria > Campylobacterales > SZUA-545 > SZUA-545. The sequence continues at coordinate 3,212 of QKHD01000177.1, read as the reverse complement.
GTCTACACTGGCGGCACCGGCTTTTTTAATCAGGTTGATGGAGGCGTTGGCCGTGCCACCTGTGGCAATCAGGTCGTCGATAAAGAGAACTTTCGGATTGGGCTTTCCGGAGAAAGCATCGATATGAATCTCCACTTCATCAAAGCCGTATTCCAGGGAATATTTCTCCGCAATGGTGGTAAAGGGAAGCTTGCCCGGCTTTCGGATCGGAACAAACCCTGCGCCCAGGCGGTCCGCCAGGGGTGCGCCAAAGATAAAGCCGCGACTCTCCGCTCCGGCGATGTAGTCGATACCGGCATCTTTGTAGTGCTCTTCCAGGTGATCCATAAGGATTTTAAAGGCTTTGGGGTTGTTAAGCAGCGTGGTGATGTCTTTGAAGATGATGCCGGGCTTGGGGAAATCCGGAATATCCCGGATGGATTCGAGAATCTGTTTCTTTTCGCGTTCGCTGAGGTTCACGAGGCTTCCTTGTGGGTAGAGTTAGAGCAGTGCTTCGATCTTGGATTCGAGCTCTTTGATTTTGTTTCGGGTCCGTTCGTTTTCGATACGGTATTGGGAGTTTCGCGCCTTAAAGGTCTTAACGTCGTTACGCAGTTTGCCCATTTCGTCGTTGAGAATATCGATGTTACCCAGGCTTCGCTGCAGCTGGATCTGGTACTTTTTAATCAAAACCTCCGCCTCTTTCAGCGTGGACTTGAGGACAAAGTTGCTCTTTCGTTCGTTTTCGTAGAGGTTTTTGTAGTAAAAGACCTTGAAAAACAAAAGACCGACAACGGTAATGATGACAGTCAGAAAGAGCCAGTCAAAAAACATCGGTTACGACTCCAGTTTGGCGATACGGTCGGCGTGGCGGCCGCCTTCGAAGGTGCCGGCCAGCCAAGCATCAAGAACCGATTCGGCTGTGCCGAGACCCAGGACGCGAGCACCCATAACGAGAACGTTGGCATCGTTATGGGCACGGGCCATGCTGGCCGTATAGGCATCGTGGCAGAGTGCGGCACGGATACCTTTGACCTTGTTGGCCGCCAGGCTCATCCCGATGCCCGTACCGCAGATGAGGATTCCCTTTGATCCTTCATCGGCCAGAACATCGTGGCAGAGTTTTTTGGCATAGTCAGGGTAGTCCACACGGTCCGTCGTAAACGGCCCGAGGTCAACCACCTCATACCCTTTGGATTCCAGAAGCGAGGCAATAAACGACTTAAAATCGATGCCCGCGTGATCGGTTGCGATGTAATACTTCATGCCTAGAGTATATCACAGCAAAATTTACAGCTAACCAAAATCAAACCGATCCGTGGTATACTTTTTTTACGATTCACAACCAAGGACAAACCCTTTCATGCAAAAGAAAATCTCCACCGTCAACACCCTTCTTGACGCCCTGCCCTTCATCAAGGATTTTGCGGGCGAAACCATCGTCATCAAATACGGGGGCTCGGCCCAGGAAAGCGGCGAACTGAAAGCCAAGTTTGCCGAAGACGTTCTTTTGATGTATCTGGTCGGCATCAAGCCCGTCATCGTTCACGGCGGGGGCAAGAGCATCACCAGTCTGCTCAACGCCCTGGGGATTCACAGTGAGTTTGTGGACGGTCAGCGTGTCACCACCAAAGAGGCGATGAAGATTGCGGAGATGGTGCTTAGCGGCGAGATCAACAGCGAGATCGTCTCCCTCCTCAACCACTGCGGTGCCAAGGCGATCGGCATGAGCGGCAAGGATGCCCACTTTATCAAGGCCAAACCGATCGATATGGAGAAGTTGGGCTATGCCGGCGACATCACCCATGTCAATGCGGAAGTGATGCAAAACATCATCAATGAAAAATTCATCCCCGTCATCGCCCCCATCGCCTCCGGAGATGATGCGGGCCACCCCGGATACAACATCAACGCCGACCTGGCCGCCAGCGAAATCGCCGTGGCGCTCAATGCCAAAAAAGTGATCTTCCTGACAGATACGCCCGGAGTGCTGGACAAAGAGAAAAACCTTCTCAGTTCCCTGACGGAAGCCCAGATCAAAGAGCTCAAACGAGACGGTACGATCTCCGGAGGGATGATCCCCAAAGTGGATGCCTGCCTCGAGGCGATCCACGGCGGTGTGGCCAAGGCCCACATTATCGATGGACGTATCGAGCATGCCCTGCTTTTAGAGCTCTTCACTTCGGATGGTGTCGGCACCCAAATCATCGGCGCCAACGCCTAAATGGCCCACTCCCTCATTCTCTGCACCACCGCCAGCGAAGAAGAAGCCGCCCGAATCGCCAGACACCTGGTCGAAAAGCGGCTTGCCGCCTGTGTCAGCCTGTTTGCCAACCAACGATCCATCTACCGATGGGAAGGCGAAGTGTGTGAAGCGCGGGAGTGGCAGCTGGTCATCAAGGCCAAAAGCACCCACTATATGGAGATCGAAAAAGAGATTAAGTCACTCCATAGCTATGATGTTCCGGAGATCATTGCCCTGCCTATCGAGAGCGGTCTGCCCGATTATCTCAGTTGGATAGACGCCACTACTATTTAAACCAATCCCGGTTGTTGTAAATTAAGAAGATCAGATAGACAATCATGGCGCCCACGGCGGCATACTTCATGGTTTCATTTTCCACGCTAGATATACTCCCTTGTAGCATCATTTCCGGTTTTTGAAGGTTGAAAAGAGGGTTCGCCCATATTGTCAGACGGGGCGAACTTCATAAAAAAGAGCGTAAGCAGAAGCAGCGGCACCAGGATTACCAGGATCAAAAAGAGCCGCTTCTCACTCTGCATGTCGCACCCTTTTAGTAGAGTGCGACAATAATTACGTAGGCCGAGAAGAAGACGAGGTGCGAGATGCCCTCAAGGTAGTTGGTCTCGCCGTCTTCCGTGGTCTTCCAGGCTAGAAGAATGGTTAAGAAGAGTGCGCCGATCTGAAGCGAGTTAAAATCAAGGCTGAGGTTGACCCCTGCCGCGGCGGAAAGCACCAGCAAAATTGGCACCGTCAAAAGAATGGAGACGGTCGAAGCCCCCATGGCGATATTGACAACCCGCTGCATCTGATCGTTTTTAGCCGCTTTGATGGCGGTAAAGATCTCCGGAGCGACAGCTACGGCCGCAATGACGATACCGGCAACTCCAGGGCTGATACCATAGCCCGTAAGTACGCGGATGCCATCCCCCGCAAAAATCTCCGCCAGAAGACCGATCACCATGATGACGATAAAAATCGCCACGAAGTT
>QKHD01000205.1 GCA_003250175.1 Helicobacteraceae bacterium | reverse complement strand
GGTGCATCCGGAAGATGACCGTTACAAACACCTGGTGGGTAAGAAGGTGGTTCTACCTATTATTGGCAAAGAGGTTGAGGTAATTACCGATGAGCACGTCGATATGGAGTTTGGTACCGGTATCGTCAAGGTTACTCCGGCCCACGACACCAACGACTACGAAGTCGGCAAGCGCCACGATCTCAAATTCCTCACCATCTTTGACGAAAAGGGTGTTCTCAACGAACACTGCGGAGAATTCGAAGGCCTGGAGCGCATGAAAGCCCGTGAAGTGGTTGTAGCACGTCTTCAGGATGAAGGGTTTATCGAAAAGATCGAAGAGCACGTTCACCAGGTCGGCCACTGCTACCGCTGCGGCAACGTAATAGAACCCTATATTTCCAAACAGTGGTTTGTCAGAAAAGAGACGGCTGATAAAGCGATCGAAGCGGTCAACAAGGGCGAAAGCACCTTCTTCCCGGCTGCCTGGAAAAACAACTACGATGCCTGGATGCGCGAGCTTCGCGACTGGTGTATCTCACGCCAGCTCTGGTGGGGCCACCGGATTCCGGTCTTTTACTGTGAAGATTGCGGCCACGAATGGGCCAGCGAGACGGAAGAAGAACACCAGTGCCCCAAATGCAGCAGCCACAATATCTATCAAGACCCCGATGTACTCGACACCTGGTTTAGCTCCGGACTCTGGCCGTTTTCCACACTGGGTTGGGGTAACGAAGACAATGCCCAGGTCCGTCCGGATGATCTGGAGAAGTTCTACCCCAATTCATTGATGGTAACCGGATTTGATATTCTCTTCTTCTGGGTTGCCCGTATGCTAATGATGGGGACGGAACACATGGGCAAGGTGCCCTTTAAGGACATCTACCTGCACGCCCTGGTTCGCGATGAAAACGGCCAGAAGATGAGTAAATCCAAGGGCAATGTCATCGACCCGCTGGACATGATGGAAAAATACGGTACAGATGTCCTGCGCTTTACCCTGGCGATTCTGGCGGCTCAAGGGCGTGACATCAAGCTCAGCTTCTCCCATATGGAGCTTTACGGCAACTTCTGCAACAAACTGCTCAATGCCAGCAAATACCTGCTCATGAAGCAGCCCACCTACCCAGAGCTTGCGGATGTCCAAATTAACACCGAGCTGGGCCACTACATGAAAAGCCGTCTCGCACTCTGCACCAAAGAGGTGCGCGAATTTATGGACGGCTACCGCTTCAACGACGCGGCAACCACACTCTACCGCTTTATGTGGAATGAATTCTGCGACTGGGGCATCGAGTTTTCCAAGGTGGATCCGGACTCCATTCCGGAGCTTGGGGCCATCTTTAAAGAGGCGCTCAAACTCCTGCACCCCTTTATGCCCTACTTTAGCGAAAAGCTCTACCACGACCTTAGCGGGACCACGCTGGAAAATAGCGAATCGCTTATGGTCAAGCCCTATCCGGAAGATACAAGCCGTAATGACCGTGCGGAGCTTAGTTTTGAGCGCATGATGGAGGCGATTATTGCCATCCGACGGGCCAAAGTACCGATCGATATGGCCAATAAAAAGATCGAAACGGCCTGCATCAAAACAGAAGAAGCCGATCTCTTTAACGCGGACTACATCAAAAAACTGGCCAAGGTTGATACCATTGAGTTCGTTGCAACCAAACCCGACAATGCCGTCAGCGACGTAAGCGAACACATGGAGGTCTATATTCCCATCGGCTCCATCGACCTCTCACCGATTATCGACAAGCTCGAAAAACAGAAAGAAAAACTGGAAAAAGAGGCTGCCAAACTCAATGGCATGCTCTCTAACGAAAGATTTGTTGCCAACGCACCGGCGGCGGTTGTGGAAGAAAACAAAAAAGCATTCGCAGAAATTACTGAACGGATCGAAAAAGTAGAAGCGGAACTAAAGAGTCTAAAATAAGAGCAGAAGGCACCCCTGAAGGTGCCTCTTAGAAAGGACGAAATTAGGCTACGGTATCTTTCAGCTTTTTACCGGCTTTGAAAGAAACAGCTTTTTTCGCTGCAATCTTGATTTTTTGCTTGGTGCGTGGGTTGATACCTTCACGTGCTGCGCGTGTTTTTACTTCAAACGTACCAAATCCAACAAACTGAACTGAGTCACCTTTAGCAAGTGCAGCCTGAATGGTGTCGAGTGCAGCGTTAATAACGCGCTCTGTCTCAGCTTTGGTGGATCCGGCGCTGTTAGCAACAGCAGCGATGAATTCTGGTTTAGTCATTCGTAAGTCCTTTGTTATAAGAATTTCAATCCATTGTACTACACTTTTTTTCAAAAATTCTTATGACAAGCCCCTCTTTTCCTTAAAATCAGAGGGTTTTTCTAAAAAATTACATCTTTTTGACTAAATTAAGGGAAATGAACGGAGTAAACGGACCGAATGACGGGGCTTAAAGCCCCATTTTATTCGGGTTGAGGATATTGTTGGGATCGAAAGCTTTTTTGAGGGTTCTGAAGAGATTCATCTCCTCCGGAGTAAAGGCCATGGTCATAAAAGGAGCCTTGGAGAGCCCGATACCGTGCTCTCCGCTAAGGGTACCCTCCAGATCAACTGCCGCCTGAAAGATTTCGTGGATCGCCTTCTCCGCATGCAGGTAGCGTGCCGGGTCATTTTTGTCGGTCATGACGTTAACGTGCACGTTGCCGTCGCCCGTATGCCCAAAGCAGGGAATCTTGTGATCATAACGCTTGCCGATGTCATCAATACGGTTTAGCAGCTCCGGAAGTTTGCTTCTAGGAACCGTAATGTCTTCATTCAGCTTGGTAGAACCGTACATCTTCAGGCTCGGGCTCGCATTTCGGCGGGCAAACCAGATGGCGGCAGCTTCCGCGTCGTTGGCTGCCTTGTGAAAGTCTGTGGCACCATTGGCACGGAAGACCTTTTCCAACCCGACTAGTTGAAACTCCATGTCCGCTTCGGTGTTGCCGTCAACATCGGCAATCAGGATAGAACCTGCATCTATAGGAAGTCCTTTTTTAAAGGTGTGTTCCACGGCACGAATCGTCAGGTTGTCCAAAAACTCCATGGCTACGGGGCTGATCCCTTCGGCAAAGGTCTTATAGGTAGCGTTCATGGCCGCATCGACGCTGGGGAAGACCCCCATGACGGTACGTTTCATTTTGGGTTTGGGGATCAGCTTGAGCGTAATCTCCGTTAAAACGGCCAGGGTTCCTTCGCTGGCTATCAAAATGCCGGCGATGTTGTAGCCCGCCACGTCCTTGATGGTCTTTTTACCGGCACGGATAATATCCCCGTTGGGTAGCACCGCACGCAGGGCCATAACGTAGTCTTTGGTAATACCGTATTTGGCGGCACGCATTCCGCCTGCATTTTCACTGACGTTTCCGCCCAGGGTTGAATAATCCTGGCTAGCGGGATCCGGCGGATAAAAGAGGCCCAGCTCTTCCACGGCCTTTTGAAACTCCATATTGACCACACCGGGCTGCACACGTGCTACCAGGTTTT
>QKHD01000289.1 GCA_003250175.1 Helicobacteraceae bacterium | reverse complement strand
AGCATACCGGCATCCTCTTTGGAGATTTTCTGATACCAGTGCATGATGAGGTTCATCCTAAGGTTGGCGATGGCGTGAAACTCGTCCAGGCTCATGCGGTAGGGTTCGAGATTGATGGGGATCAGATCGGAAACGTTGCAGCTAAGCGCCGTGGCGATGGTGCGATCTTTCCCCAGCAGGGTGACGGCGTTTTGCACCGTGGCAACCTGGTTTTTCAGCCCGTTGATGGGGGCGTTGGCCCGCTTGATAATATCGCTGCTGAGCACCGGGTCTTGCATGATGATCTTGATCAGCTCCTGAAGCGACGCCTCCTGATCCGCCTGCAGGCGGTGGATCTGCTGGATCGTCTGGGGGAGGGGCTGGATGCTGTCGAGGTGGGTGAGGATAAACGAACTCAAAAACGAAACCGCCCCCTCCTTGCGGTACTCCTTGAGTACCCGTTCAAAAAAGAGGTTGTTTTGTCGGGAGTTTTTGGTCAGGGTGTGGAAGTGCTCGAAGCCCTGTTTCTGATAGATTTTTTTCACCTTCAGGGAAAGGGGTGCCGCACCGCAGAGGATAATCGGGGTCTCCCGCCCTGCCTGCAGAAAGGGGCTCAGTTTCTCTTTGTAGGCGCTGCTGTTGTGGTTGCCGATGGAGACCAGCAGGTCGCACTTTTTCTCCTTGAAGGCTTTGAGAGCCGATTCGGCCTTGGTGGTAAAGAGGAGCTTTTCCGCGCTCCCTTCAAAGAGCTGTTTGAAGACCTTGCCCATTTTTTCGTTGTCGTAAAGCACGATAATGGTCGATTCCAGCAGCAAGGCCTCCGGAATCTTGGTTGCGGGGAGTCTAGTCTGTACCTGATCCAGCAGCTCCGTATCCTCCGGAGAGAGATCGAGGTTGTTGCTGTTAAGCTGCCAGTTCCAGCGGTCCAGCATGTCGTACACCCGCATAAACCAGTTGATCAGCCCACTGTCGAAGGGGGGCTTTTTCTCTGCCATCCAGTCGAGGACGTCGATCAGTTTTTTGAGGGTGATTTCGATGGGCAGCAGGTCGAGGTATTTCGCCAGAATGAGGCCCGATTGGAATTTTTGCATCAGGGTTTTGATCGATTCTTGGTACTCGTCTTCGATCTGGAAGAGCCGGATATGCTCCTCCATGTTTTCCGAAATATAGTAAAAAACCGCGCTGATCTCTTCGACCGCGACCGTATCCTGTGCGTAATCCAACGTTTCTCCTCGTTTATGAAACCCTATTATGACGTTCTTCCCCCCATAATCTCTCTTAAGCCGAATTATTTTGCCCCTACTATTTGCCAGTTCCTTGACAAGTCAAATATGTATCGATTATACTTTGCACTTACCTTCCAATAAGGACTTTCCATGCTGGACCGACTCGATTGTATCCTCAGCCTCGCTACCTTGCAAAACAAAATGCAAAAGGCCACCGACCGTTCCTTAAGTGCCCACGGTATCAGCTTTTCGGAGTTTTATATTCTCTACTACCTCCAACGTGAAACCACCAAAACCCTGCGCCGCATCGACCTGGCGGAGAGCATGGGCATGAGCGCCTCCGGCATCACCCGGGCCCTCACCCCCATGGAAAAAATCGGCCTGGTCGGCAAAAAGGCCAACCCACGCGACGCCCGCGTCAGCCTGGTTCAGATCACCTCCGCCGGAGAGAGAATCTATAACGACGCCCTTCATACCATGCAGCGGGTCGCCGATGATCTGCTTGACAAGCTGGATAACGAGGAGATGGTGGGCTTTATCGCCACCATGCAGAAGATTCTCTAGCGATTAAAGCTTTTTTGTTACCATTGGGGTAACTGCGCCGTAAGAGCACGCGCTTTCGCCAATCCCAAGGAGCACCCCCATGAACGACATGATCGAAAAAGCCATCGCCCGCGCCCGGCGCTGGGTCGAAGAATCCGCCACCGTAGAAACCAAAAAAGATCTCATTTTTCAGGCCAAAGTCGCCAAGATGCTGGACCATCCGGAGGACAAACTCCTTTTCATGGAGCTGCTGGACCAGAGTTTCCGGGCCCAGGAGCCTTCCCGCGCCCTGGAGCAGTTTCGCCACATCCTGGCCAGCCACTCGGAGGCCTCCTTTCTCACCTCTTTGGAGCGTGTGCTCATGGCCATGCTCCGGAACTTCGGCCCCATGGTTCCCACCTTCGCCCTCAATCAGGTCGTCCGCTACATCCGGGAAGAGACCGCCGACGTGGTGATCCACGGGGAAAAGACCCCTTTTCACAAGCACCTCCAAAGCCGAAAAGCCTCCGGAATCCAGACCAACGTCAACTTTATCGGCGAAGCGGTTTTGGGTGAAGCGGAAGCGGAAAAGCGGATGCAAAAATACATCGCTGCCCTGGAGGGCGATGATGTCAGCTACATCTCCGTCAAAATCTCCACCATCTTCAGCCAGATCGACTCCCTGGCTTTCGACTGGACCCTGGAGAAACTGGAAGAAAAACTCGCCCGTCTCTACACCGCGGCCAAAAAAAACGGAAAGTTCATCAACCTCGACATGGAGGAGTACCGCGACCTCGCTCTGACCATCCATGCCTTCATGCGTACCCTGGAGCGTCCGGAGTTTAAAGATCTCTACGCCGGAATCGTCCTGCAGGCCTACCTGCCCGACACCCCCGAATGGCAGGTGCGCCTGACCGAGTGGGCCAAGGCACGGGTCAAAAATGGTGGCAGCCCGGTCAAGGTCCGGATCGTCAAGGGGGCCAACATGGAGATGGAGCAGTGCGAAGCCTCCATTGAAGGGTGGCCGATGGTCACCTTTGACAAAAAATCCCACACCGACGCCAACTACAAAAAGATGCTGGATTTTGCCCTGCTTCCGGAGAACATTGAGGCGGTCCGGATCGGGGTGGCGTCACACAATCTTTTTGATATCGCCTACGCCTACGAACTGGCGGAGCAAAACGGCGTATTGGGCAAGATTATTTTCGAGATGCTCGAAGGCATCGCCGTCGCTTCCCAGAAGATCATCAAACAAGAACACGGAGAAATCCTCCTCTACGCCCCCACAGCGGCCAAAGAGGAGTTCGTCAATGCCATCGCCTACCTGGTACGCCGTTTGGACGAAAATACCGCCGAAGAGAACTTCCTGCGCCATGCTTTCGGCCTGAAGGTCGGCTCCAGGGAATGGGAGCTCCTGCGTGACGGGTTTGAGCGCTCCCACCTGCAAAAAGGCGAGCTTCGTGAAACACCTAAGCGCACCCAAAACCGCCGGACCGAGTCCCATGAGGTTCACGGCACCTACGAATCGGGTATTTTTGCCAACGACCCCAGTACCGACTGGAGCCTGGAAGCTAATCGCCAGTGGGCAAAAGAACTCATCGATATCTGGGATTTCCGCAAGCGTCCGCCCCTGGAAGCGGCCATCGTGGTAAACGGTGAACCCATCACCAAGGAGCGCAAGCAGCTCACCGCCACCGACCACGCCTATCCGGACGGCAGCGTCATCGTCGGCACCTTCCCCCTGGCGACG
>QKHD01000279.1 GCA_003250175.1 Helicobacteraceae bacterium | reverse complement strand
GTCGGTCTCCAGCTCCGCCAGAGCCTGCTGCACCAGGGAGAGGATCACAAAGTTCCCGCACCCCGGACACCAGGCGATATCCACCTCTTTGCGCGCATAATGCGATGCTTCGTAGTTCATGTCATCTCCTTGATGCGTTGCTCCAGCCGAGCCGCCAGACGGTCGACAAAAAAGTTAAACCCGTTGTGCTGCACAACGCTCTCGCCGACTACAATGCCGTGCAGCCGCAACAGCGAGGCAAACTGGGCGTCGCAGTTGTTTTCGACCACGATATTAACCTTCGTGTGGCGCAACAGACTCAGCTGCTCCGGATGCAGGGGAAAGACCCAGTTAAAGTGAACGGCCACTGCCTCCGGAGCGTCGATGCGTGCCAAGGCCTCTTCGATAATCCGCTTGGTCGAGCCCCAGCCGATGATGGCGATCTTGCCGTGCAGGTCATCGGTTGCGCAGCGGGGAATGAGGGCATGCGCACGCACATGCTCCAGCTTGCGTTTGCGTTTGGCCACCATGGCGTCGCGCACGGCGTAGCTCTCCGTGATTTGGCCCCGTTCGTCGTGTTCGTCGCTGTCGCAGCAGACCCGTCCTTCCCCATAACCCGGAACGCCCCGCGGCGAAAGGCCGTCCGGAGAGCCCAGGGTGTAGCGCCAGTAGTTCTTTTTAGTCGGGACGATATGGGTGTGGGTCTGGAGATCACGGAAATCAACCTCCCGTGTCCGCTGCAACGAATCAGCCAGATATTGATCACTCAGCACCACCACCGGCACCTGAAAGCGGTCGGCATACTCGAAGGCCAGGTGCCCCATGGCGATACACTCGTCCGTATCCCCCGGCGCCAAGACGATCCGGGGAAACTCCCCGTGCCCGGCATGGATCGCCAGGTTCAGATCGCCCTGCTCGCTTCGCGTGGGCAGACCCGTGGCGGGACCGGGGCGCTGGGCCAGGTAGACCACACCCGGCGTTTCGGTCATGCCCGAGAGGCTCATCCCTTCCCCCATGAGGGCAAAGCCCCCTCCGGAGGTGGTGGTCAGCCCCCTGCCCCCGGCGTACCAGGCTCCCAGCATCATGTTAAAGGCGGCGATTTCATCCTCCGCCTGTTCGACTAAAACATCCAGGGTGCGGGAGGCTCCGGCCAGAAAGGTGAGCACCCCCGTGGAGGGCGACATGGGATAGGAGGCAACAAAATTGCACCCGCCCGCCAAAAAGCCGAATCCGCACGCCGTGGTGCCGTCCATATACCGGGCTGCTTTGGCCTCCGGACGGGTGGGCGGCAACTTGGGGCGGTTGCCGTTGTTTTCAAGCACGGCGCCCCGTTGGTAGCCCGCCTCGAAGGCGGCGAGGTTCTTCTCCGGCTCGCGGTCGGAAAACTCCGCCTCTACCGCCTCGGCACCGATCCTTTGATCGCACCCCAGCAACCCTAGAATGACGCCAGCGGCGTAGGTGCCGACGAATTTTTTTCCGGCGGCCTGGGCCGACTCTTTTTCAAAGGCAACCTGCCGCCAGATACCCTTGCAGGAGGTCTCCATGCCGTCACCGATCAGCAGGGTGTTTTCCGAAAAACGCTCCTTGGCGTGGGCGAAAGCCTCCGGAATCAGCCCGCAGTAGATGTGGCAGAGCCACTCCGCCGAGGCGACGGGGGTGTCGGTGATGCGGATCTGCACCGTATTGACCCCGCCCCGCACCCGGGACATAAACTCTTTGGTGGTAAACAGGTAGTATCCGCAGCGTTTCAGGCTCTTGGTCAGAAGGCTCTCCACACTGCTGATACCGGCGCCCGCGGGGCCGCCGATCATAAGCGTCAGGTTCATCATCTACCCCTTACCGCTCCGTGGGCAGTCCGGAGCCGTGCCACGCCTCATACCCTGCGGCATACCAGTAGACATGATCATAGCCGTATTCCCGCACCGCCAGGGCGGCTTCGTAGGAGTTGGCGCAGGTCAGTCCGTAGCAGTAAAAGACCAGAGCAGTCTGTTTGTTTTCCGGCAGGCTCAGAACGGTATAGCGGGCTTTTGAGACGTCAAAGAGCACCGGCTTGGCCCCTTTGATGTGTCCCGCCTCGATATGGGCCTGGCGACGGGCATCGTAAAAATAGGCTCCGGAATCAAAGAGTTTTTTGGCTTCTTTGGTATCAATCACGGTAATGCCTTTGGCTTTTGCCTCCTTGGGCAGGGGTGCCAGGGCGCAAACCTGATAAGGGATTTCGTGGAGGTAGGATTTTTCACCGCCGTACTCGACCCCCAAGAGGGCCGAAGCGGTCATCAGTGTGAATATGAGATAGATAGTAGAGATAGTGCGTTTCATGGTAACTCCTTTGTGTTAGCTACCGATTCGTTCGTTCTCCTGCAGGTGATCCAGATAGTCGCACACCATGGTGGTATCGGGACACTCCTGAATATATTTTTGGCCGTCGGCGTGGTTGAACCGGGCCAGATTTTCAGAAACATAAGTCCAGTTGATCAGCTCCCACCAGGCACGGAGATAATCCGGTCGGCGGTTGCGGTAGTCAATATAGTAAGCATGTTCCCAGACGTCGCAGGTCATCAGTGGAATCAGACCGAAACGAAGAGGGTTATTGGCATTGCAGGTCTTTTGAATCAGCAGTTTACGGTCTTTGTCGATACAGAGCCAGACCCATCCGGAGCCAAAAAGCCCCGCCGCTTTTTCAATAAAGGCCTCGCGGAACAACTCCAGGGATTCAAAATCCCGCTCGATCAGTTCCAGCAGCTCCGCCGAGGGAGCCGTCTTGTGACGGCCCAGGCCTTCAAAATACATATTGTGGTTAAAAATCTGTGCCGCATTGTTAAAGACGGCGCCTTCGGCTTCTAAAATCATCGATTCAAGGGGCATGGCCTCAAAACGGCTCCCCTTGATCAGGTCATTGAGCTTGTTGACATAGCCCGCATGGTGCTTTCCGTGGTGGTATTCCAAGGTTTCGGCGGAAAGCTTGGGGGCAAGGTAGTCGTTGCTGTAGGGAAGATCCATCAGGGTCTGCATCTTAGACCGCCCTTCCGGCATGGTAGACCAGGGCGAGCGCCAGCGCGCCCAACTCAAACATGAACACGTAGAGATAATCTACAAAGCTGATATCTTTCATAACGGACTCCTTGTGAAGGATTGGGTACCCATCTTAGTCCCAAGGAGTGGCCTAAGGGTGGCCTGGGAAATTTTTTTTAGGGGAGTTGGTAGCCGATGGTAACAATCGTGGTGATCGTCTCCTCCGGAAGCTTCTTTCTGAGCTTTTTCATGAGGGTTTTAAGCGCATCGGAGCTCATGGGATCGCCCCGGTAGACCCGCTCTTCGATGGCGCCGTAGGTAGCCACCATACCCTTATATTCGATCAGGAGTTCCAGCAGGTCGCTCTCCCGGCGGCTGAGTGTCGTGGTGGTGTCGCCCCAGATGATCGCCTTTTTGCCGTAGGCATAGTGGCAATCCGGAGCAAAGGCATAGCTTCGGGCATTTTGCGGCCGCATCTTTTCGACAATTCCCTCCA
>QKHD01000072.1 GCA_003250175.1 Helicobacteraceae bacterium | reverse complement strand
CAATAGAACCAAAAGTAGTGCCATGCCTGTCATGCTCTGTTTTAAACCCATTGCTACTCCTAATATTCAAATATATCTTATTGAAATAAATCTATTTAAATAATTAAGAATAAACTCATTTAATTGTTTATGCGTACCTTTTTTTACTCCGGTCGCTCGCTTATGGATAGGCATGGTACCATATGGTATTCATTCTATAAGGAGCCCCATGAGCGAGGTGCAAAAGCCCAAACGCCGACGTCCCAGAAACCGCAGACGCGGCGGCGGCAACACCCAGGATTTACGTCCCGATCCGCTGATTCAGCAAGGATACATGGACGACCTGGGCGACAACCTCTACCATGGGGAGTACAACACCAAGTTTCTCGCCAAACTGCATGACCGAGGCGCCGATCCGGAGTCTCCGGAGTGGCGCAGCGCCTACCGTTCCTTTGAGGGCGAAGTTTTTGAGGTCTTTGTCTACGAGCGGCTGCTTCGCTACGTCAAAACCCAAAGCGCCGTCAAGCACATCATTACCAAACAGGTCCCAAAAAAATACGACAGCAAGCCCCAGACCGCCCTCATGCTCAACCGCAAAGGCCAGATCGTCTACCGCAGCCGCTTCAAGGACCTGAGCGAATTTGACGCCCTCATCTTCACCGACAAGCGTCTCTATTTCGTGGAGATGACCCTGGTCCCCTCCGTGGCCGACCTGCGACGCCGGATCCCCAAAAAACGTGCGCTGCTGCAGCTGCTCTTTCCGCATCTGGATATTCGCCCCATGCTGGTGGTGAGCAAAGGGGCCGCAGGGATTTCGACCCTGCCGGAGTATTGCAGCGTCTGGCAGAGTGCGGGTATTGACGCCCGTCCGATCTTTGACTGGATCGTCGGCAACCGCCAGGAAAAGCGCACCCGTCTGAAAAACGAAGACCACGAAAAGATGATCCTGCCCGATGACCTGACCGTGCGTACCTTCAAATACTACGACACCCTGACCTGGATATACCACTCCCTGCAGGGCAAAGACGGCAACCCCATCAACCTCACCTTCTACCGCAGCGCCAAGTTCAAGCGGTTCCATGATCTCTTTACCAAGATCTACATCGGCACCATCTCCGCCGCCGATTTCCAGAGCCTCTATCCGGAGGCTCAGGTGACGGAACCCTTTATCTATGTCTCCATTGAAAAGGAGCCTTTGGGTGATGCCTTTTTAACCTATTTCCACTTCCAGAATAAAAAGAACCTCATCAACTTCCGGATCAAAGACGGCAAGGCCACGGTGACCAAAAAAGACCCCATGGGGATCACGGTAACGGAGCTGACGCATCTTAAACGCATCGTTCCGGAGCAAAGCACCCTGAGTGTCGGGCAGATCAAAGCCCTGGAACAGATCCTGGCAGAGGAAAACGCCCGGGAAAGCACCAAAGAAAACAGCTGAGTCCCAGGGCCTATTACAGGCCATGCTTCTGCCGACGGTAATTGATGGCAAAGTGGTCGGTAAACAGCAGCAGAACCGGCAGGATCAAAAGATCCGTCAACAGTGAGAGCAGAATCAGCCCCCCTGCATACTGCCCGATCAGCTCCAGCGTCGTAATACCGCTCAGGGTCAAGGCCAGGAAGGTCAGCGCCAGATAGAGGCTGCCGATGATAACCGGTATCCCCGCATAGAAAAAGACACTCTCCAAGGCTTCCTTTTTGGTATGTTTGAAGTGGCGGGAGATGTGGTATTTATAGACGAAGTGAATCGTCGCATCACTGGCCAGCCCAAGGGTTATGGTCATGGCAATCAAAATCTCCAGCGAAATGGGAACCTGCAGCACCAGCATGGCCAGGGTAAACCAGATAATCGGGATGGCGTTGGTCATAAACGCCACAAAGAGCATAAAAGGGTCTTTTATGATGATCCCCATAATGATCCCGATCATGATCAGGGCAAAGAGCAGCGAGGTACTGAGAATCATCGTATTGTCGTGCTTGGCAATACTGACGATACTGTCAATATCCACAAAATAGATCTCCGTCCCCAGCTCCTTGGCAAACTCCCGCAGCCACAAGATCACCTCTGCCTTCGCTTCGCTTTGGCTGTTGAGGCTGATGGCGACCTTCATCGTCCCATCCCCCAGCAGCTCGCCCTCCGTTCCATAGAGTTCGAGCAGATAGAGATATCGGTCGGCCTCCTCCAGGTTTAGCGGCTCGCTGCCGCCCCCTTCCATCTCTTTCATCAGGCGGATGGTCTCATAGAGGCTACGGATCGCCCCGACCTGCGCAAAACGGCTTCTTGTTTCATCCTGCAGACGCTGCAGCATGCGGATCTCCTCCAGACCGATGCTCGCGTAGGGGATCTCCAGCTTGATCACATCGTTCTTGTCCTTATTGATAAACAGCTTGGAAGGGTAAGAGAACAGCTCATAAAAAGCGACAATCCCCACGGTCAGGGTCACCACCAAAAAGAAGTAGAGATAACCCTTGTTGTAGTGGACTTCACGCCCGGCCAGGAAGCGGCTGTAGTGGGCAAAGACAACCTCCTTGGGCCGACTTTTGAAAAAACTCATGCAGGCCGGGAGAAAGGTGAAATTGAGCGCATAGGCGATGACCGAAGCCAACACGGCACTGAGACTGAGCAGGCGGATGATCTCCGAATCGATGAAGATCATGGTCCCGATCCCAAGGAAGGTCGTCACGGTCGTCCACATGGCGGGTTTGATGTTCTTGCTAACGGCGATATTGATGGCGATCAGGTTATTGGAACCGGCGTGTTTGTTGACATGCCAACGGTAATAGATGTAGAGAAAATCCAGCAACGAGATACTGATGGTGATCATGGTAAGCGCGATATGGATCTGCACGCCCGGCATGAGCAGCTGAATCAGCGCGACCGTCAGAATCGTCGTAAAGGCGATAATACTGACGGCCACCAGGGGCGCCAGCCAGGATCTAAAAACGCTCCCGAGAATCACCAAAAGGATCAACACGATCAAGGCATACGCCCCGATATAGTCCATCAGTCCCATCAGGGACTCCTGCTCCACCATCACATCAAAAGCAAACCGCGAGGTATCCAATTCCAGCGGTTTTAGCGAGTCGATATAAAAGTTGATCCGTCGGTAGTCCACACTGACAAAGGGCTCGTAAAGATGGTACAAAGAGCGCAGCATCTCTTTTTGAGATTCCAGGTCCATATCGCCCAGGCTCCGGACTTTTAAGAGCTCCGATTCGTCTCCCACCGCATCGTTATAGACATGATTTTCGTTAAAAAGCGAATGAACCCGCTGCACACCCGGCTGCGATTTTAAGAGGTTGTCAAAGAGTTGCAGTTCACGGAGCGTCGTATCAAAAAGCACCGTATCTTTCATATAGACCGATACCTTGGTGATGTAGTGCGGTGTCAGGTCCACCGCTTCGGCACGCTGGAGCTCTTTACTGTCGGTCAGCCAGAACTGCGTATCGGAACTGACGATATCGGGTTTGACGAACAAAAAAGCGCTCACGACCAATAGCAGCGTGATGACGATCACCGGAA
>QKHD01000237.1 GCA_003250175.1 Helicobacteraceae bacterium | reverse complement strand
TCAGCTTTTTGGTCTTCTCTTCGCCCATGCCCCGTTTCATCCGCTTGAGCATGGTGTCGCTGATGTGCTGGAGCGGAATGTCGAAGTAGTTGTAAAAGACCGGGCTTTCGTTGATCACGTCGATGAGGTGGATGGACGTGGTGGAAGGGTAGAGGTAGAGAATCCGCGCGCCCACAACCCCTTCGATCTTTTCCACATGCTTGACCAGGAGACTCAGACCATCGTCGATGTTTTGATCGCGCAGGTAGGAGCTGCTGTCCTGACTGATAAAGCTGAAATCATGGTAGCCCTTGGCCACCAGAGCCTTGACCTCTTTTTCCACGCTGGCGAGGGTTCGGGAGTGGAGCCGCCCTTTAAAGCTGGGAATGGCGCAGAAACTGCACTGCTGGTTGCACCCTTCGCTGAGCTTGATGTAGGCGTGGTAGTTGGAGCCCGTAATCACCCGCTCTTCGCCGTCGATGAGGAAGACGTCCTTGGTAAAGCGGGAGTCTTTTTTGGCGAGCAACTCGTCGATCTTGGCGTAGTCGCCCACGCCGGTAAAGATGTCGATCTCCGGAAGCTCCTTTTGCAGCTCCTTCTGATAGCGCTCGCTCAGGCAGCCCGCCATGACGAGCAGGGAGCCCTTTTTGCGCAGGTGGTCGAGGTCGAGGATGGTGTTGATGCTCTCTTCCTTGGCGGCATCGATAAAGCCGCAGGTGTTGACGATAATGACATCCGCTTCATCGGGGCTGTCGGTCATCTGGTAGGATTTGAGGCGGCCCAGCATGACCTCCGTGTCGACAAGGTTTTTGGTGCATCCCAGGGAGACGACGTGCAGTTTTTTACTCATTCTTATCCTTAAATTTATATCCACATATTGTCAATGAGACGGGTCGAGCCCACGCGGGCCGCCACGAGTATCACCGTATCGCCCACCGTGATGGAGGGCACTTCATTAAGCAAGCGGTCTTTGATGGCCACATACTCCACATCCACATCGTTTAAGATTTTCAGCATTTCCGACTCGATCACATCCGTATCGCGCTCGCCGTTTTTAATCAGTTTGATGGCGTGGTGCAGGCTCTTGGAAAGGGCCAGGGCGCGCTCTTTTTCTTCGGCGGAGAGGTAGGCGTTGCGGCTGCTCAGCGCCAGGCCGCTCTTTTCCCGCACCGTATCGCAGGGCACAATCTCCACATCGAGGAAAAAGTCCTTGACCATCTGGCTGATCATCATCACCTGCTGGGCATCTTTTTTCCCAAAGTAGGCCTTGGTGGGTTTGACCAGATTAAAGAGCTTCATGACGACGGTCAGCACGCCGTCGAAGTGGCCGGGGCGCTTGATGCCTTCTAATGTATAGCTCCGGATTCTCGGGGCGCAGAGGTAGGATTCGTCTTCGCCGTACATCACCTGCTCGGTGGGGACAAAAACGCCGTCCACTCCGGCCAGGCGGCAGATTTCCAGATCAGCCTTCTCTTTTCTGGGGTAGGCGTCGAGGTCTTCGCCGGGGAGAAACTGGGTCGGGTTGACAAAGGTGGAGACGATGACGTATTCGTTTTCCATCTTGGCCCGTTTAATCAGGGAGAGGTGCCCTTCATGCAGGGCGCCCATGGTGGGGACAAAACCGACGGTGCCGTTCATTTTCTGGCGCAGTTCCCGAAGTTCGTGAAGGGTACGAGCAATAACCAAATAAAGCCTCTTTTGAATATAATTGTTGAATTAATTATACTTAAACAAGGATAAATCGTTGGATAATTACGAGTACTCGGAGCTGATTAAAAAACTCAAGCAGCAGGTGGAGAACGCCAAAAGCATCATCAAGCCCGAGACGTTGGAAAAACGACTCAAAGAGATCGAAGCCATCGAACAGGATCCCGACTTCTGGAACGATCCGGAAAAAGCCGGAGCCCTTCAAAAAGAAAAAACCAAACTTTCCGGCACGCTAAACAAATACCGCAAGGCCTCCAGTTCGGTTGCGGACAGCGACGAGCTCTTTACCATGGCCAAGGAGGAGGACGACGCCGACACCCTGCAGACCCTCTTCGAAGAGGCGGACGCCTTGGAAGCGCGCATCAGCGCCCTGGAGATCGAGGTCATGCTCAGCGGCGAGATGGACGGCAACAACGCCATCGTCTCCATCCACCCGGGAGCGGGCGGTACAGAGAGCCAGGACTGGGCGAGTATCCTCTACCGAATGTACCTGCGCTGGGCCGAGCGCAAGGGCTTCAAGGTCGAAATTCTCGATTACCAGGACGGCGAAGAGGCAGGGATCAAGGACGCCTCGATTCTCATCAGCGGGATCAATGCCTACGGCTACCTCAAGGCGGAAAACGGCATCCACCGGCTGGTGCGCATCTCTCCCTTTGACGCCAACGCCAAGCGCCACACCTCCTTCACCTCCGTCATGGTCTCTCCGGAGATCGACGACGACATTGAGATCGAGCTGGAAGAAAAAGATATGCGGATCGACACCTACCGCGCCTCCGGAGCGGGCGGTCAGCACGTCAACAAAACCGAATCCGCCATCCGGATCACCCACATCCCGACAGGCGTCGTCGTCCAGTGCCAAAACGACCGAAGCCAGCACAAAAACAAAGCCTCCGCGCTTAAGATGCTCAAATCCCGTCTCTATGAGCTGGAGCTGGAAAAACAGCGCGCCATCGAAGCGGGGATCGAGAAGAGCGAGATCGGCTGGGGGCACCAGATTCGATCCTACGTTCTGGCTCCGTACCAGCAGGTCAAGGACAACCGCAGCAACGAGGCCTTCTCCCAGGTCGATGCGATCCTCGACGGTGACATCGACAAACTGATCGAAGGTGTCCTCGTCTCCATGAACAAGGGCGAATAACCCCATGCCGACCCCGACGCAGCGTCTTTTCGAAGCGGACTTGCTGCGGGGGGTGGCCATTATTTTGATGGTCACGTTTCACCTCTGCTTCGACCTCAACTACTTCCGCTACATCGACATCAATATCTACAACGGCATCGAATGGAAAGCCTTTCGCGTGGTGATCGTCTCCCTCTTTTTGGGGCTGATGGGGGCCAGTCTGGTCTTTGCCTATCAGGGCGGCATCAACCGGCGCAAATTTCTTAAACGCCTGGCCATCCTCTCCGGAGCCGCCGCGCTCATTACCCTGGCGACCACCTTTGTCTTTCCCAAAAGCTGGATCTACTTCGGGGTGATCCACTTTGCCGCTCTGGCGACGCTGGCGGGGGTCTGGTTTGTCCGGATGCCGACGCTTTCATTGATTCTGGGCGTCGCCATTGTGGCGCTGTATCAAATGGACTACCTCTCCACCCACTGGCTCTACGAAGCCCTCAAACAGCCCCTGCATCTTCCCAGATACACGGAAGATATCGTGCGCTTTTTCCCCTGGTTTGGCGTGGTGCTGATCGGCATCTTCGTCGGGCACCACCGTCTCTTTGGCCTCAAACTTCCGGAGGGGGCGGTAACCCGTCCCATCGCCTTTTTAGGCCGCCACTCCCTAACCGTCTACCTCATCCATCAGCCCGTTATGTTCGGGATGCTGAT
>QKHD01000197.1 GCA_003250175.1 Helicobacteraceae bacterium | reverse complement strand
TCCCTCTCACGTGCCATCGAGTCGCGCGTAAAAATCTAAATTGACTTCTCAGCAAAAAACAAGTACCATCACACTGCTACAAATACCTGGCATAACTACCTTTCAATGTACACCTCCCAAGGTGCTTCAAAAACTACAACTTACAACCAAGAAGGTCCAATGAGCGAAGTAGAAAACGATAATACTAGTAAGAAACAGCGCACCCACGTTCCCGTGGCCGGCTATACAATTGAAGATCTTCAAAAGAAGACCCTGAACGAGCTTCTCGTCATCGGTGACGAGCTGGAGATCGAAAACGCCAATGATCTCAAACGTCAGGAGCTGATGTTCGAGATTCTGACCGCCCAGGTCAGCCAGGGCGGATTTATTCTTTTTACGGGCATTCTGGAGATCAAACCGGACGGTTACGGATTCCTCCGCGCCCTTGATTCCAACTTCTCCAACACAAAAAACGATGCCTACGTTTCCAATACGCAGATCAAGCGTTTCGGTCTCCGGACAGGGGATACGGTCACCGGCCAGGTACGACCTCCCAAGGAGCAGGAAAAATACAGCGCGGTCCTCAAGATCGAAGCCATCAACTTCCAACCCATCGAAAAATCCAAAAATCGCCCCCTCTTTGACAACCTGACACCACTCTATGCGCAGGAACAACTCAAATTCGAATATGACCCGATGCGCCTGACCGGCCGTATCGTTGATCTCTTTGCCCCTATCGGTAAAGGTCAGCGGGGTCTGATCGTGGCCCCACCACGCAGCGGTAAAACGGAAATCCTCAAACAACTGGCCCATGGTCTGGAAAAAAACCATCCGGAAGTCGAGCTGATCGTTCTGCTGGTGGATGAACGTCCGGAAGAGGTTACGGACATGCAGCGTTCCGTCAAGGGTGAAGTCTATAGCTCCACCTTCGATATGCCCGCCTTTAACCACGTCCGTGTTGCGGAACTGGTCATTGAAAAGGCCAAGCGAAGTGTTGAAAATGGCAAAGATGTGGTTGTCCTGCTGGACTCCATCACCCGTCTGGCCCGCGCCTACAACACCGTCACCCCTTCCAGCGGCAAGGTACTCTCCGGTGGGGTTGATGCCAACGCCCTCCACAAGCCCAAGCGCTTCTTTGGTGCCGCGCGAAATATCGAAGACGGCGGCAGCCTGACCATTCTGGCAACGGCCCTCGTCGAGACCGGTTCCAAGATGGACGAGGTTATCTTCGAAGAGTTTAAAGGTACGGGTAACATGGAGCTGGTTCTCAGCCGTGAAATCTCCGACAAACGTATCTATCCGGCGGTCAACATCACCAAGTCCGGAACCCGAAAAGAGGAGCTGCTGCTTGATCCGGCGACCCTGCAACGTGCCTGGGCGCTGCGCAATATGATGAGTCAGGCGCAGGACGAGATCAACGAGCTCAAATTCCTCTACTCCAAAATGCAGAAAACGGAATCCAACGGTCAGTTCCTGGCCATGATGAACGAATAACCGAACCCAAAGGAGACGACATGAAGAACCATGCAGTAAGCAAGCACATTCGAAAGGCCGCCTCCTACGGTGCCGTGGGCGGTATCGGTCTGGTGGTGATGTCCGTTTTGGCCGGATGCGACCACCGACAGAGCGAGGAAGATGCCTCCTTGCAGTCCCTTAACCAGGCCCAGGGCTACTTTATCGTTATCCAGGAGACGGAGCCCGGCAGCTATAAAATCATGGAGCAATACCCCACCTCCGGAGCGACCCGCGCCATCTTGAAAAAGGCGGACGGAACCGAGCAGCTGCTGAGCGAAGAAGAGCTCAAGGCCCTCTCCGCCGAGGAGGCCAAAAAGGTTGATGAGGGTACCTCCCGCCTTACCCAATCCGGAGAGATGCATGGCATGAGCCTGGGCGAGACCATTCTGGCCTCCGCCGCGGGTGCCATTATCGGCTCCTGGCTGGGGAACAAGCTCTTTAACAACCCCAACTACCAGCAGCGCGTGGCCAAAGCGCCTTCTACCTACGCGCCTAAAAAACCCGCGGCCCCCACTGCGGCTCCCCAGAAAAAAACCGGTTTTATGAAAAGCACGACATCCGGCAGCCGCTCCTTCGGCTTTGGCGGCTGAGATGGTGCACATCAAGCCCCTCCAGCCCGTCAGCCGCGAGCTGATGGAGGAGATCGACTTTCACTGGCACACCGATCCGGACGGCAGCGGCTATGTCGCCAACGAACTCCTTGACGTCACCCAGGATGAAGCGGAAGCCTACTACGAAGCGGGCGTCGCCCTTTACGAGATGTTTGTCAAAGCGGGCGATCATGTGATTGAGAACAACCTGCTTTTTGATATCGGGATCCCCTTTAACCTGGTGGAGATGGTCAAAAAAAGCTGGGAAAACAAGGTGCACTGGCATCTCTACGGCCGTTTTGATCTGGCCGGCGGGATCGACGGTGCGCCCATCAAGCTGCTGGAGTTTAACGCCGACACCCCCACGGGGCTCTTTGAAACGGCCATCATCCAGTGGGCGATGCTCAAGGCCAACCGCCTCGATGAAGACGCCCAGTACAACAACATCTACGAAGGCCTCAAGGAGAACTTTCGCAGACTGATCACCCTGGATGAAGATCCGGAGCTCTTTGAAAAGCACTATGACGGCTGGAAGATTCTTTTTTCTTCCGCGAGAGAAAACGCAGAAGAAGAGGGCACCGTCAGATTTTTGCAGATGTGCGCCCAGGATGCCGGGTTTGAAACCGGGTTTTGTTACCTGGACGAGGTGCAGTTTGACGACAACGAGGGCATCTTCGCTCCGGACGGCACCAACTACGAATACTGGTTCAAGCTCTTCCCCTGGGAGAACATCGCCCTGGAAGACGAGTTGCCTTTGATTTTGAACAGCATCATGGCCAACCAAAAGGCGATCATCCTCAACCCGGCCTACACCCTGATGTTCCAGTCCAAGGGCTTCATGAAGGTGCTCTATGACCTCTTCCCCGACTCCCCCTACCTGCTGCGAACGGACTTCCGCCCGCTGGACGGGGTCAAGCAGGTGGAAAAGCGCTTCTTCGGGCGTGAGGGGGCCAATGTGACCATTCTCGATGCCTCCGGAGAGACCCTCGCCCAGACTGAGGGCGAATACGGCAACTACGGTGCCATCTACCAGGAGTTTGTGGAGATGCCCAAAAATGCCCAGGGCGACCGCTATCAGGCCGGGCTCTTCTACATTTACGAACCGGTAGGGCTGGGCTTCCGTAAAGGCGGCGAAGTGATGGATAACTACGCCAAGTTCGTCACCCACCGACTGGTCTGACCATGCTTAGAAAGTACCGCACTCGCATTCAGCTTGTCGTAGCGGCTGCGGTACTTTTTTTACAGGTTGCTCTGGCCTACCACCACCACGATCCCCAGGATCATGTCCAGTGCGAATCCTCCTGCCAGCTTAACGTCGAGAGCCCCGTATCCCACCACGATGCGGACAGCGACGAGAGCTGTGCCTACACCCTCTTTTACCTCAATAATCATGCAGGCGATCCGCTCGCGAGCGTCTCCACACTTCCGGAGCCGGA
>QKHD01000079.1 GCA_003250175.1 Helicobacteraceae bacterium | reverse complement strand
GGCCGGACATGGGGACTCTTTGTGCAGGGTTATGGGTTTGGGCCATTGTACCTTAGCAAGGATTATCTCCGGATGGGGCTGCTACAATGTCACAAACCAGACAAAGGCCGCCCCATCGCAGTACCCTTCACCCTCTACATCGACGGCGACGCCTTTCCCAATCTGCTTAAACCCATCGTACATCGGGCCATTGAACGACTACGCATCCCCACTGTCGTGGTCTCCAATAAGAAAATCACCATCGGCGACTCGGACCATATCCGCTATATTTTAGTCGAAGCGGGGGCCGACGAGGCGGACCACGAGATCGTCCGGATGGTCGAAGCGGGCGACCTGGTCATTACCGCCGATATTCCTCTAGCCGATCGCGTGATCACCAAAGAGGCCCACGCCATCGACCACCGCGGCGGGCTTTTTAGCGTGGATAACATCAAACAGTACCTTGCCATGCGCAACCTCATGGAGTCCATCCGCGATTCCGGAGAGATGACCAAGGGCCCTCCCCCATTTAATCAAAAAGACGCCCACGAATTTGCCAACCAGCTGCACCGCTTTTTAACCCGACACGCCTAGAATCCTTTCATTCATTCGCTTTTTACACACTTGACAATTTAG
This sequence comes from Helicobacteraceae bacterium, assembly GCA_003250175.1. Classification (GTDB taxonomy): domain Bacteria; phylum Campylobacterota; class Campylobacteria; order Campylobacterales; family SZUA-545; genus SZUA-545. The sequence continues at coordinate 2,911 of QKHD01000079.1, read as the reverse complement.
AATAATTGCAATATGATTGACTACTCAATTATCTTGCAAGGAGTTAAAGTGAACCGAAAACTGGCCTGGCTCTATGCCCTTTCGTCACTCCACACAAAGGTGTTTGGACAGATTGATCTCCAACTGAATATGCATGGGCTCGTCTTTCCGGAGTTCTTGCTGATGCAGCAGCTTTTTGATGCGCCTAATCATTGCATGAAACGCATTGACCTGGCTGCGCGGCTAGGCATGAATGCACCCAAGATCATGCGGACGCTGGCACCCATGGAAAAAATAGGCTTGGTGCAAAATGAGAAAAATCCTCACAATGCCAGCGGCACCCTGGTCACCTTGACCAAAGCGGGCTGCCGGGTCTTTGAAGAGACATTAGAAACGGTTGAGCAATCAGCCAACAGGCTGCTCGACCCTTTGGGTCGACATGAAATCGAAGCGTTTTTAACGCTGGTAGACGAGATACATTAAAGGCAATCTCATGAAACTGAATGCACGAACAAAGCACCCCATGGTAATGCCCGACGGCACCGTCGTCAAGCAGGTGGTTCATCTCAAAGAGGTAATCGACCACCCCCGTATCGAAGTAGGCGAGTTTACCTACTACCACAACTTTAACGAGATGGAGGATTACGCGAGTTATCTCGCCCCCTATCTCTTCAGGATCAGTCCCGATCGGCTCATTATCGGGAAATTTGTGCAGATGGCCCACGGGGTCCGTTTTATCACCAATGCCGCCAACCATGAGATGCGCGGCTTTTCAACCTACCCTTTTTGGAACTTTATGATGTCCGCCGAAACCAAACCCGATGACATCTCGGCGATCTTCCAAAAGTGCGGCAACCGCGGCGATACCGTCGTGGGCAACGATGTCTGGATCGGGATGGAGGCGACCATCATGCCCGGTGTGACCATTGGCGACGGAGCGATTATCGGCAGCAAATCGGTGGTCACCAAAGATGTCGAACCCTACACCATTGTCGGCGGCAACCCTGCCCGTCCGATCCGCAAGCGGTTTGACGATGCCACGGTTAAGACCCTGCAAAGTCTGCGCTGGTGGGATTGGCCCATTGAAACGATCGAAGCTAACATTGAGGTGATTACGGGTGGCGATCTTACGGCTCTTAAGGCTCTTGCGAAGCAATAAATATTGAAGGAATACATTTTGAAACCAACCAACTACCGACAGGCGCTCATCGAACGGATGGGCACACCGGTCCTACAAAAAACGATCCGTGCCGGAAACGTCACGACCGCCTACCTGGAGGCGGGCGAAGGCGAAGTGGTGATCTGCCTGCATGGTGCAGGGGCCGGGGCCGTCACCTGGTACCCTTCCATCGCTGCGCTGGCTCAGGACTTTCGCGTGATCGCTCCGGATATTGTAGGATACGGCGAGTCGGACAAACCCGATGCCCCCTACGACAAGCCCTTCTTTTCCGCCTGGCTTGCATCGTTTATGGCAGCACTCAAGATCCCCAAAGCGCACATCGTCGGGCTCTCCCAGGGTGGTGCGATTGCGTTGCAGTTTGTCTTGGAGCATCCGGAGATGGTGGATAAACTGGTGCTGGTCGATTCCGGAGCCCTCGGGGCCAAGCCCACTTTAGGCGCACTCTTTGGCATGATCTGGCTTAACAGTGCGCCTTCCACGCTGGCCAACTGTTTCTACTCACGCTATATTCTCTTTAATCCTAAGAACCGCGACCCCAACCATGGGCATTACTCCGTCGAGGTCATCAAGGGTATAGGTGGCAAAAAAGCCTTTAGCCAAGGCAAAGGAGCTGCCGTCACTCCGATACCGGAAGACTCCCTTCGTCAGATACGGCACAACACCCTCATCATCTGGGGTGAAGAGGATCGACTTTTTGGTCTCGAATACGGTGAAAGGGCCGCACGTATCATCCCCCATGCCACACTCTACAGCATCCCCAATGCCGGGCACCTACCGCTGATGGATCAGCCGTATTGGTTTAACAAAGCCCTGCTCGGTTTTTTAACCGACTCGTCGGACACTTAGTGCACCTCTGAACGGGGTGGCCGGGGAACAAAAAAAGCGCTGGCCACCGCAATAAGCGAAAAGGCCGCCCCCCAGACAAAGGCGGTGGCGATCCCTCCGGCCAGGGCGTCGGTCTGGGCTGTGCCTTCTGCCAAAAGGCCCTGGGTGTGCAGGGTCATTACCGCGACCAGCAGGGCGATACCCGCCGCCCCCGCCAGCTGCTGGATCGAACCCAAAATCGCGCTGCCGTGGGAATAAAACTGCTCCGGAATAGAGCTGAGGCTGGCGGTAAAGAGCGGTGTGGTCACCAGGGAAAGGGCAATACCCATGAGAATATGCCCGATCAGGATCGCCCCCCACCAGGTGTGGGCGTCGAGCTGGGTCATGGCCCAGAGCACCCCGCTAAAGATAAACGCCCCGGGGATAATAAGCGGCGACGGCCCGTAGCGGTCGTACATCTGCCCCACAAAGGGCGCCATCAGCCCCATCACCAGACCGCCGGGCAGAAAGATCAGCCCCGTCTTCAGGGTGCTCAGACCCAAAACGTTCTGCATATAAATCGGCAGCAAAATCAGCGCGCCGAAAAAGACCATCATCGCCACGCTCATCATGACGAGGCTCAGGGTAAACCCGTGATAGCGGAAGGTTCGCAGATCAAGCAGAGCCCGCTCGGCTTTTTGCAGCCGGATCTGACGCCAGATAAAGAGCACCATGCTGACCACCCCGATATAAAGGGCATTGGCCGCCAGGTGGCTTTCGCCCCCGCCGCTGCCGTGACCGAAACTCGAAAGCCCATAGACCAACCCGCCAAAGGCCAAAACCGAAAGCACCACCGAGAGCAGGTCGATCGGAGAGTAGCGGGTGATGGAGACATTGACGATCCGGAGATAACCGAAGATCAGCGTTCCTAAAGAGATGGGCAGCACC
>QKHD01000381.1 GCA_003250175.1 Helicobacteraceae bacterium | reverse complement strand
GGCGTAGCAGCCACCTTCAAAGTTGAAGATACCGTGCTCGTCCCAGCCGTGTTCGTCGTCACCGATCAGGCGTCGCTCCGGATCAGTCGAAAGGGTTGTTTTCCCGGTTCCGGAGAGGCCGAAGAAGAGAGCGGTATCACCATCTTTTCCAATGTTGGCAGAGCAGTGCATGGAAAGGATGTTGTTCAGCGGCAGCCAGTAGTTCATCATGGTAAACAGGCCTTTTTTCATTTCGCCGCCGTACCAGGTGCCACCGATAATGGCCACACGCTTTTCGATGTTGAAAATAACGAATACTTCGGAGTTCAGACCATGTTTCTGCCACTCTTCATTGGTGATACGGCAGGCATTGTAGACGGTGAAATCCGCAGCAAAGCCATTTAGCTCACCCGCTTCCGGACGGATAAACATGTTGGTTACAAAGTGATGCTGCCATGCGATTTCGCTGACGACACGGACATTCTTGCGGCTCTTTTTGCTTGCGCCGACGAAGCCGTCAAAAACGTAGATGTCCTTGCCACTGAGGTGGTCAAGAACCTTGGCGTAAAGTTCTTCAAAAATCTCTGCTTTTACAGGTTTGTTGATGTTGCCCCAAGCGATGTGTTTATTGGAAGGTTCCTGGTCGACAAAGTACTTGTCTTTCGGGCTTCTTCCGGTAAATTTTCCTGTATCGATATTGACGGCGCCCAGGTCGGTGACCACGCCTTCATTATTGTTCAGTTCGTGTTGATGAATTTCTTCATAGCTTAAGTTGTGGTATACTTTTCCCACATTTTTCAAACCTAATGCATCTGGCCAATTTTTATCAGACATATATTCCCTTTTGCATTTCGATTTCGTATAGTAAATGCTGTTTAATTAAATCAAAATAAATCATATCACAATTCAATAAATAAAGGTACTTGATGACCCTTTCGCGTAGTTATTTTCTGACTCATGCTCCCATAGATTTTCTCTTTACCCAAAATGCCCGGGATTTCGTGGTCGAGGAGATTCCTCTCTATCCTTTTAGCGGTGAGGGGGAACACCGTGTTGTCAAGATCCGAAAAAAGGGCCTTTCCACCTGGGAAATGCTCGATATCATCAGTGCCAGAACAGGGATCAAAAAGAAGGATTTCGGCTATGCCGGTCTGAAGGACAAAGAGGCCCTGACCTACCAATATATTTCGTTTAATAAGAAGTATGATGCATCTTTTGACAACTTTGAACACGATCAGATCAAGGTGGTAGAACGCACGCTGCACAATAACAAAATCAAAAAAGGGCACCTCAAGGGCAACCGCTTTTTTATTCGTCTCAAAAAGGTGATGCCGGTGGATGCGGAGAAGGTCAAACAGGCGCTGGGACGCATCGAAAAAGAGGGACTGCCCAACTACTTTGGCTACCAGCGTTTTGGCCGTGACAATGACAATCACCTCCAGGGCGAGCAGCTGATCCAGGGTAAGCTGAAGATTAAGAACCCGACCATGCGCAGTTTTCTAATGAACGCCTATCAGAGCTATCTCTTCAACAACTGGCTCTCCAAGCGGATCGAGTTATCTCACATGGTGATGAACTTCTCTCCGGAGGAGGTTGCAAGTAGCCTGGCAGAAGTGGATGCGAGCACAGTAAGTGAGCTGAAAAAACAAAAGCAGTTTTTAAAACTCCTCCCCGGAGACGTGATCAGCCACTACCCCTATGGCCGTCTCTTTTACGCAGAAAATCTTGCGGAAGAATCTGAGCGCCTGGAGAGCCGCACAACGGTCATTACCGGTCTTTTGAGCGGTAAGAAATGCAAGAAGGCCACGGATGTGGCCGAACGGTTTGAAGCACCCTTTGACACCATCACGGCACTCGACGGCGATCGTCGGTTTGCCTGGGTCTATCCGGAGGCGATGGAGTATGAGTACAAGGAGAACGATGCGTGGTTCGAGCTGCGTTTTACCCTGCCCAAGGGCTCCTATGCGACCAATGTGATTCAGGAAATTGCCCGGGCCGAGCTGCGTTAAGGCCGGGTAGTGTTGTCTTCGGGAAAGTAGGGGATACCGCACTTGGCACCGCAGGTGATGTTGAGCTCCTGCTTGGCAGATCGTTTCATGGCCGTCTCTTCGGTTTTGTTGATGCGGCTCTCTTGAGCCGGGGTTGCATCACCGGATGTGGTGACATTGGTCTCACTGGCAGTTGCCGATTCCGGAGCATGTTTGATCTTACGCGGTTTGACAGGTGCACCAAAGTCGTAAAGATTGGTGAAATTGTGCAGCTGTTTGCCTGCGTCGATAAAGTCTTCGCTGTGCAACGAGGTGATCATTCCGCCTAGAACCAGTGTGGCCAATTGTTTTCTTTTCATGCCGTCATATTAACAGATTTGTCATTTATTTTTGGGTAGAATCTCCCCATGAACCTGTTGACTTCCTTGGGGCAGACCGCCCGATGAAAAAAATCCTCATAATCGCTGACGGCCCCGTAGCAAAAAAGCTTCTGGAGCGTATTGAAAAGAGTTATCCCAACGATAACGTCTACGATATCGTTCATACCGATCCGGAGCTTCCCCGTTATGCAACGGGTATCTACTGCCGCTATTTCCAGCTTGATGCCACCAGCCCGGTACGCCTCTCCCAGGTGATGAGCAAAAAGCACCTGGCTGTCTATATCGTGGTGCAGGATCGTATCGATGCCGTAACGGCCTATGAAAATATTCGAAACTCCTATCGAGAAGTACCCATCTATATTCTGGATCATTGGGGGATCGAGACTGAAGATGAGGGGCTGACGCTGATTGACAGTAACGAGTTTTTGGCTAATAAATTCTTTTCCCAGCTTCCGGATATCCCCGTATTTGCCCAGCAGGTCGGTTTGGGGATCGGCGATATTACGGAGGTTATCGTTCCTTTCGGCAGTACCTATGCCTACCGACACCTCTCCAATATCGAACAAAAATCCTGGAAAATCGGGGCGGTCTACCGTAACGGGCAATTGATCCTGCCCAAACCGTCCTTGATGATCCGTCCCAATGACGTGCTGCTGCTCATCGGGCAGCCTTCTATTCTCAAGGATGTCTATAAGGCGATCAAAGTGGAGCACGGGCAGTTTCCCGCACCCTACGGTAAGAACATTCTCCACGTTATCGATATGGACGAGATGACCTATGAGTCTACCCTCAAAGAGATGGAGACCACCATACATCTCAGTAGTCTCCTTAAAAACAAGTTCACCTTTATCAAAATCATCAACCCTAACGATTTTGCCATTGTTGAGTACGCCAGAAGCCTTGAAGTCCCCGGTGTTCAGGTCGATATCGTCTATGATGATTATCGTTTTACAGAGAGCATCGGCAAGGATGTCAAGCAGTCCAACGCAGGGTTGGTGATCGTCAACAAGGGGCTATTCCGGAAGAAAAAGGTGCGACGGGCCCTTTATAAAACCAAAAAGCCGGTCCTTAAACTGGGGGTAAAACCGATTACCGATATCGCTCAGTCGGCCATTTTGCTTTCGGAAAATAAAAATCTTGAGACCATCTCTTCGGCGGTTTTTGATATCTCATCCCAGCTCTCACTGGTGATGAACCTCTATAACATCGATCCGGAGGAGAAGGAGAAGTCGCACATTATCGAGCACTTCGAGAACCTCGCGGAGATTTATGCCAAGGATTTGGAGCTGCACCAAAGTACCAACAACCCGTTGCGCCAGATGCAGTACGAGGAGAATTTCCTGCAGTTCGTGCCCTTTGAGGAGTACGTGGTGAACGCCTCCTTCCTGGATATCTTTTTTCCGAATATCGATAAGCTCTACCACTTCCTGGACGAGTACAACCAGATTTTTATACCAGTTTTATAAGGGAACGTCTTGACTATAGACATTACACTCAAACAAACCGTTGACAACAGTTACCCCATTCACATCGGGCCGCTGCCCAAGCTAGAATTTGCCACCAAGGTCGCCATCGTGACCAATCCGACCGTAGCCGGTCTGCATCTGGCCAAGGTCATGTCGCAACTGACGGCAAAAGAGTGCTATATCATTACCGTTCCCGATGGCGAAGAGCATAAAAAACTTGCAACGGCGGAGTATATTCTCGACCGTCTATTTGAACACAAATTCGACCGTAAATCGTTGCTGATTGCCTTGGGCGGCGGGGTGATCGGCGACATGACCGGCTTTGTAGCCTCCATGTACCAGCGGGGGATCGGGTTTGTTCAGGTCCCCACCACGCTACTTTCCCAGGTCGACGCTTCCGTGGGCGGCAAGACGGGGGTCAATAACCGTTTTGGTAAAAACCTCGTCGGGGCTTTTTATCAACCCAAGGCGGTCTACATCGATACCGATTTTCTTAAAACCCTCCCCAGTCGGGAGTTTGGTGCCGGTATCGCCGAGATGATCAAGATGGGGATGATGTTTGACAAGGGCTTTTTTGAAAGCCTCGAGGCAACCGATCTGCGCCGTGATAATGCGGCGCTCGCCACAGCGATCCGGAGATGCGTGGAGCTCAAAGCCGAAGTTGTCTCCCAGGATGAGAAGGAAAAAGGGGTGCGCGCCGTGCTCAACTACGGTCACACCTTCGGTCACGTGATCGAACAGGAGACGGGCTATTCCCGCTACCTCCACGGCGAAGCGGTGGCCATGGGTATGGTGATGGCCAATCAGCTTGCCCTCAACCTGGGTCTGATTGATGAGGCCATGGCTAAACGCATGGTGGATTTCCTCAGGCGTTATAACCTGCCGGTTGACTATGCCATCCGCGATGTGGATGCTTTTTACACCATGTTCTTTCTGGATAAAAAGAGTATGGACAGCAAGATCACCTTTATTCTCCCCGACGGCATCGGGGGCTACGCCATGCGCAGCGACGTTCCGGCCGAAACGGTTAAATCCGTATTGACCCTTTTTGCAAAGGATACCCATTGAATCACCTGAAAACTTGGCTGCTGGTTTTCACATTAACACTTTCCTTACTGCATGCGGAGGGCAACCTCTCCCAGGTGGATCAAGAGGAGTACAAAGAGACACTCGCCGCGGTAACCTCCCGCCTGGCCGATCTGAAGGAGCGCCTGAGCAGTAAAAATATCTGGGTTGAGCGTTTTCAGGTCAAAGAAGAGCTACAAGGTTTGAAGAATGACCAGTACGTATTGGAAAAGAACATCAACCGTGTCTGGAACAAGCGGGACAAAGACTCCAAGGAGAAGCTGGCCGAGTATCTCAAACAAAAAGAGATTCTCAAATCCCAGCTGCAGCTGCTGGGCGAATTTGCCGACAGCGGCTACGACACCCTCTACCGTATCGAAGAGCCGGAAACACCGCCGTCCGTGACCAACCCGGTGGCGATTTTGGTGGCGCTCTCCTATATCAAAGAGATCAAGGCGAGAAAAAACGAATACACCCTCAAGCAGACCACGCTCAAAGACACCATCGACCTGCTGAATGAGCAGATTGATCTATTGGTGCAGGAGCGTGAACTTCTGCGCCTGCAGGAAGACTCCACGGCCAAGGCCGAGCGCCTGGAGGTGATCCGCAAGTCCATTGATACGTCCAAGGCAATGATGGCTGATTTTGAACCGGTTCTTCAGATCTTTACAACCTCGCTCTCTATTTTTAACAAAAAAGTCTCCGAGATCGAGCTGGAGCTCAATGGCAAAATCAAAAATCAGACCGTTAAGCTGATCAACATCACGATCATCATCGGGATTTTTATCGCAATCGTCTTCCTGCTCAAGCTTCTGCTCAAACGCTACATTGTCGACACGGAACGCTTCTATATCGCCAACCGTACGGTCAATGTCGTTTCGGTTCTGATCGTTACGATGATCGTGACCTTCAACTACATCAACAACCTGACCTATGTGTTAACGGTCTTGGGCTTTGTCTCTGCCGGTATCGCCTTTGCCATGAAAGACTGGTTTATGAGCATTCTGGGGTGGTTTGTCATTATCCTAGGCGGCTATATCCACGTGGGGGATCGCATCCGGATTGTCAAGGAGTCGGAAGACTATCTGGGGGATGTTCTGGAGATCAGCTTTACGCGGATCATGCTCTTTGAAGATGTGACGCTGCCGACCTATGAGCGCAATCGCCGGGCAGGGCGGATCATCTTTATTCCCAACAACTACATCTTTACCCACATGGTGCAAAACTACACCTTCCAGGGCCTTAAGACGGTTTGGGACGGGATTGATGTGATGGTGACCTTTGATTCAAACCACAAAAAAGCGGTCCATCTGGCGCGGGAAATCGCCACCAAGTACTCCAAGGGTTACAGTGACCTGACCCGCAAGCAGCTCACCACCCTGCGCACCAAGTACAACCTGAAAAACTCCAGTGTCGAGCCGCGGGTCTTTACCTTTATCGAAGACTACGGCATGAAAGTCAGCACCTGGTACCTGACCAACTCCTACGCGACTCTGACGCTCCGGAGCCGTATCTCCGCGGAGATTATCGAGGCCTACATGGAAGAGGACGATATCCAGATCGCCTACCCGACGCAGACCCTGCGTTTTGCTCCGGAGGATACCAAAAAGATCGAGGAGATCGAAAGCAAAAATCTTCTGGGCAAGGCTTAACGCCAGACCGTCTCTTCGCCCAGTTCAAACCCCTCGATCAAAATCTCGTGGGGCTTGAATTTCGACTTGTAGCTTAGACTCTCATTCTCTTCGACCCAGTACCCCAGATAGAGGTACTCAATCCCCAGTTTTTTGGCATATTCAATCTGCTTGAGAATCGAGTAGGTTCCGATGGAATAATCGGCGTAGTCGTGGTCGTAGTAGCAGTAGATCGCCGAAACCGCCCCGGGCAGAATGTCGACCAGCGCCACACCAATCAGTTTTTTATCCCGGATATAGAGAAACTCATAGCCGAAGCTGCCGTGCCCCTGCACAAAGGAGTGGGCATATTCGGTGGCGGTGATCGCTTCGCTGTTCCACCCTTTTTTATCGTTCATCAGGGCATGGTATTTGGAGTAGAGGTTGAGATGGTCCGTTGTAACACTGGGGCGACGGATCACCAGCTTGGTATCCTGGTTTTTCTTGATGATCCGTTTCATGGAGCGGTTGAGCTCAAAGTTGTAGACGTCGATACGCATGCTTTTGCAGGCGTCACAGCCGTCGCAGATAGGAGTGAAAAAGAGCCGTCCGAACCGACGCCAGCCGTGCAGGATATACTCTTTGCACTCCAGCTCCGTACAACGGTCGATAACCCGGTAGCGGGTTTTGGCCATGAGCCCTTTGAGGTAGGGACAGGGTTTGTCGTCGACGATAAACTCCATCATGGCCGCATCCTTTTTTTTCCTGCCAGGTATGCAAATCCCATTCCGGAGAGGTTGTGCCAGAGGCTAAAGATCGCTCCGGCTGCAGCGCTGATTGGCGAAAAGTATTTCAGCGCGAGCACTACGGCCAGGCCGGAATTTTGCATGCCGATCTCTATGCTGAGGGTTCGACAGGTGGCCGCGTCGCAGCCCATGACGCGCCCCAGCAGGTATCCGGAGGCCAAGCCCAGAAGATTGTGCAATATGACTGCGACCGCCAGTCCCAGCACCAACAGGGCAGGATTGCCGGCATTAAGCCCCGCGATGATCCCGATAATCAGGGCGATGGCAGCCATGGCCGCAGGTGTTGCGATGCGAGCACTTTTTGAGGCATCGAGCCTGAAAAGACGGGCCAGAATAATTCCCAAAAAGACAGGAACCAGAATGATCTTAAACAACGTCAGGATCATATCCGCCGTATCCAGTTCAATACTCTGGGAGAGGTAAAGCTGGATCAGCAGCGGTGTCAGGATGGGCGAGAGCAGCGTGGAAAAGGCGGTCAGGGTGACGGAAAGGGCCGTGTTGCCCCCTGCCAGGAAGGTGACCAGATTGGAAGCCGTTCCGCCGGGGCTGGCTCCTACCAAAATCAGGCCGATAGCCATGGCTTCGGGAAGGGCCAGCCCTTTGCTCAGCAGCCAGGCCCAAAGGGGCATAAGAAGGAACTGTGCGGCGACTCCGGCAACAAGAACCTGCGGTTGGCGGGAGACTTCGCGAAACTCATTCCAGCCCAGGGTAAGCCCCATGGAGAGCATCACGCCCATCAAAAGCGGAACAATCCATCCCTTGGCCTGGGTTGCCAGATCGGGCAGGGTGATAAACAGCCCGCAGAAGAGGGCGGTCATCAGGAAAAATCCAAGCAGGTTGCCTCGGGCCATTGGTTCCTTTCTTTCACAATCTTTGTCGCCGCGTTGTCGTCAATTGGTGATTTATACCATTTTTGGGTTAAATTAGGATATAATTCGCGAAAATTTTAAAGGTTCGTCTGCATGTATCACTGGATTCTGGCCTTTCACCTCATTTCCCTCATCTCCTGGTTTGCCGCGCTCTTCTACCTCCCGAGACTCTTTGTCTACCATGCGGAAAACAAGGATAATGCCGGTTTTGTGGCGGTGGTCAAAGTCATGGAATACAAGCTGTTCAAATACATCGGTGTGCCGGCGTTTTGGGCAACTATCCTCTCCGGAGCCGGCATGATTGCCATGAATCCGGCTCTCTTTTCTACCGGAGGATGGCTTCATGCCAAAATCACACTGATTGTGGTGCTGACGGTCTATTTTTTCCATCTGGGGCGCCTTCGCGCCTCCCTGGAAGCAGACACCTGCACCAAGAGCGGTAAATTTTTCCGCGCCTATAATGAAGTCCCTACGCTGATCCTCATTGCTGTGGTCATCCTGGTCATCATCAAACCTTTTTAATCTAAATAACTTAATCAACCCTAGGAGTAAACATTGCAAGATATTCGAAACATTGCCGTTATCGCACACGTCGACCACGGTAAAACCACACTGGTAGACGGGCTCTTGCAGCAGTCCGGAACCTTCGGTGCCCACGAGAAAGTTGATGAGCGGGCTATGGACAGCAACGCCATCGAAAAAGAGCGCGGGATTACCATTCTCTCCAAAAATACGGCGATCCGTTACAACGGTATCAAGATCAACGTGATCGACACCCCCGGACACGCCGACTTCGGCGGCGAGGTTGAGCGGGTACTGAAAATGGTTGACGGCGTTCTGCTTCTGGTTGATGCCCAGGAAGGCGTTATGCCACAGACCAAGTTCGTTGTTAAAAAGGCCCTGGGTCTGGGTGTTAAGCCGATCGTTGTAGTCAACAAGATCGACAAAGAGGCCGCTGAGCCGGACCGCGTGGTTGATGAAGTGTTTGACCTCTTTGCCGCCATGGATGCCACAGAAGACCAGCTGGACTTCCCGGTTATCTATGCCGCTGCCCGTGACGGATACGCCATGAACAGCATGTCTGACGAGAAAAAAGACCTTAAGCCACTGTTTGAAGCGATCATTCAGCACGTTCCAAAACCTAAGGGTTCTCCGGATAACTCTACTCAGGTACAGGTCTTTACCCTCGACTATGACAACTACGTCGGTAAAATCGGTATCGCCCGTGTCTTCAACGGTAAACTGAAAAAAGGCCAGAACGTTCTGCTGGTTAAAGCAGACGGCGAGCGCGTCAGCGGCCGTGTTACGAAGCTGATCGGTTTCCACGGTCTGGCACGTATGGAAGTGGAAGAAGTGGAAGCGGGCGATATCTGCGCCGTTGCCGGTTTTGAAACCATCGACGTGGGCGACAGCCTTTGCGATCCGGCCAACCCGATGCCACTCGACCCGATGCACATTGAAGAGCCGACCCTCTCCGTTGTTTTCGCGGTTAACGACTCCCCACTGGCCGGTACCGAAGGCAAACACGTTACCAGCAACAAGATTCAGGAACGTCTGAAAAAAGAGATGCAGACCAACATTGCGATGCGTCTTGAAGCGGCGGGCGAAGGCCAGTTCAAGGTCTCCGGACGCGGCGAGCTGCAAATCACCGTTTTGGCTGAAAATATGCGACGTGAAGGGTTCGAGTTCTCCATCTCCCGACCGGAAGTTATTATCAAAGAAGAAAACGGCGTAAAAATGGAGCCGTACGAGCACCTCGTTATCGACGTTCCGGAAGAGTTCACCGGTACCGTTATCGAAAAACTCGGTAAGAAAAAAGCGGAAATGAAGGCGATGATCCCAATGACCCTTGGTCAGACCCGTCTGGAGTTTGAAATTCCTGCACGCGGTCTGATCGGTATGCGAACCCAGTTCCTGACCGATACCAAGGGTGAGGGCGTTATGAACCACTCCTTCCTCGAATTCCGCCCAGCCGGCGGTACCTTCCCGGGTCGTGGTAACGGTGCACTGATCTCCATGGAAAACGGCGAAGCGGTCGCCTTCTCCATCTTCAACCTCCAGGAGCGCGGTGATATGTTTATCGTGCCACAGGACAAGGTCTATGTCGGTATGGTTATCGGTGAACACTCCCGCCCGAACGACCTTGACGTTAACCCGATTAAAGGGAAACAGCTGACCAACATGCGATCCTCCGGAGCGGATGAGGCGATCAAGCTGGTTCCACCACGGGATATCACCCTGGAAGCGGCTCTGGAATGGATCGAAGACGACGAAATCGTTGAGATTACTCCTATCAGTATCCGTATCCGTAAAAAATACCTTGACGCGACCGTACGTAAGCGTATGACCAAAGCGACAAAATAACCCTTTCGTCCTCCTCGTATTCTCCGGAATTTCCGGAGAATACGTAAATTCCTTTTATTTTTAAACATTAACAAAGCTTCTTTATATTTAAATGGTTGTCATGTGAAGATTCAACAAATGTTTTAGTGAAGCTGATTTCTTCCCTTTTTTTGTTCTTACTTTATGAGTTATCCAAGCGCTGCCCAATTCTAAAACCTCAAGGAAATTGACCACCATGAAAGCCGTCGTCATGGCCGGTGGATTCGGAACCCGTATCCAGCCGCTCACCAACTCCATGCCCAAGCCCATGCTCCCCATTATGAATAAACCGATGATGGAACACATCATCAAACGCCTCAAAGCGGCGGGAATCAAAGAGTTTGTCGTACTGCTCTATTTTATGCCCGATGTGATCCGCGACTATTTCAAGGACGGTAAAAAATGGGGGGTTCATATCGACTATGTCCTTCCCGATGATGACTACGGCACGGCAGGGGCGGTGAAATGGGCGGAAGAACTGCTCAAAGACGAGAGTTTTATCATCGTCAGCGGCGACCTGGTGACGGACTTTGATTTTAGCGAAATCATTACCTACCACAAAAATAAAAACTCCGCCCTTACCATCACCCTGACATCCGTGCAAAACCCCCTTGATTTCGGTGTGGTGATCGCCGGAGGCGACGGGCGTATCAAGCGCTTTTTGGAAAAACCGAGCTGGGGTGAAGTATTCAGCGATACGATCAATACGGGTATCTATGTAATCGAGCCGGAGATTCTTGCGCATATCCCCAAGGAAGAGAATTTCGATTTTGCCAAAGACCTCTTTCCCAAGCTGATGCATGAAGGCACCGTCTTGTGGGGCTGCACCATGGAAGGCTATTGGCGCGACGTAGGCAACCCCCATAGCTACCGCGAGGTCTTTGCGGATATTCTGGGGGGTAAGGTGAACTTTCCCCTTCCGGAGGGTGCGCTCGCCTGCAACCAGCAGCTTTTAAACAGCTGCGACGACGTCGATCCGGATCATCTGAAGATCAGCGGCAAGGTGCTGATCGGAAAAGATGTCAAACTGGGCAAAAATGTCACCTTGCATAATGCGGTTATCGGTGACGGTGTAAGTATCGGAGAAGGGTGTGTTATCAAAGACACGGTGATCTGGAACGACGTCAGTATCAAAAAGAGCTGCCGCATCAACAATGCGGTTATCTGTGCACACAACCGGATCGGTAAGAAAGTCAAGGCAACCCAGGGGGTTATTATCGCCGAAAACTGCGAGATCGACGACCTGGTCAGCTTCGAAAATGACCTCACCGTCTGGCCTGCCAAGGTGATTGACGAAGCCTCCATCGTTAGTAACAACGTCATCTGGGGCAGCAAATATAAAAACAGCCTCTTTGAAAACGGCGCGGTGATCGGCCGTACCAATCTGGAGCTCTCCTGCGAGATGTCCACCAAGCTGGCGGAATCCTTCGGTTCCATCCTTCCGGCAGGGTCTACGGTTTACGTCTCCAGAGACTATCACAAGAGCTCCCGTATGCTCAAACGGGCCTTTTTGGGCGGGTTGCTTTCATGTGGTATCAATGTGATGGACCTGCAGCTCACCTCTCCGGCGGTCATGCGCTACAATCTGGCCAAGGATGAAAACGTTGTGGCCGGTGTGCATTTTGAGCAGTCCCTGGATGATCAGAGCCATACCAAGATCAGCTTTTATACGGGCGAAGGCCTGCTGATCGATACCAACAGTGAAAAAAGCATCGAGCGGCTCTTTTTCCGGGAGCGCTTCAACCGCGTCAATTACATGGAGATTGGTGAGATTTTTGAAAATGTCGACCTCAACGACTTTTATATCCACAGTGTGATCGAACATCTGGATATCTCTTCCATTAAGCAGCGGGAGTTCCGTCTGGTTATTGACCTGCTCTTTGGTACGACCGTATCGATCTACCCCGATATCCTCAACGAGCTGGAGATCGATTCCGTCACGCTGAACGCCTACATGAACGACCGAAAGCTGACCAAGGTGGCGGGGCGCATCGACCGCTCCAAAAAAGAGCTTTCCGGTATTGTCAAGGCCATGGAGATGGACATGGGGTACCTCATCTACCCCGGCTCCCGTGTGGTGGATATCGTGTGCGACAACGGCTTGGTGCTGGAGCGGCACATTGCACTGCTCTTTGTGCTGGCACTGCTGAATGACGCTGCATCGCCCAAGCGGGTACTGCTGCCCGCCTGGGCTCCGGATTACTTCGATCAGCACTTTGAAAACCTGACCATCGAGCGGGGCAAGATCAGCAGTATGAAAGGCTCCCAGTTGGCCCGCTACGACTTTATCGGCGGTACCCACGGCTCTTACGCCTTTACGGAGCTATCCCCCGGGTATGATTCGCTTTTTGCGACCCTTAAAATTTTAGAGATGCTTAGCCGCCAGGGGCGCCGCGTCAGTGAGATTGCCACCACATTTGATACCTTCTATTTTAAAGAAGTTCAGGTGGCATGTGCAAGTGTCTACAAAGGCCTGATGATGCGCCGCTTCCTCGAAGACAGTATCGGCAAGGATGCTTCTCATATCGACGGGGTGAAAATCTGGACGTCGGAAAAGAACTGGGTCCTTATGGTTCCGGATCAGACCGGTGAATACCTGCGCCTTTATGTGCAGGCGGAGAGTGCCAAAGAGGGTGAAAAAAT
>QKHD01000233.1 GCA_003250175.1 Helicobacteraceae bacterium | reverse complement strand
AGAGATCCAACAGATAGGGATTGACGACACCCTCAAGGACAGCTATCTTGACTACTCCATGAGTGTCATTATCGGCCGTGCCCTTCCAGATGTCCGGGACGGTTTGAAACCGGTTCACCGACGTATTCTCTACGCCATGAACGAACTCAACCTCAGCCCAAGAGCACCCTATAAAAAGTCCGCCCGTATCGTCGGGGACGTTATCGGTAAGTACCACCCCCATGGTGACTCCGCAGTTTATGACGCACTGGTTCGTATGGCCCAGCCTTTCTCCATGCGGGTACCGCTGGTAGACGGCCAGGGGAACTTCGGTTCCATCGACGGCGACAACGCGGCGGCCATGCGTTATACGGAAGCCCGTATGACCTCCATGAGCGAAGAGATTCTCCGTGATATCGATAAAGACACGGTTGACTTCATCCCCAACTACGACGCCAGCGTCGAAGAACCGGATGTTATGCCTTCCCGTATTCCCAACCTGCTGATCAACGGCTCCAGCGGGATTGCGGTCGGTATGGCGACTAACATCCCACCCCATAACCTTAATGAGATCCTTGAAGCGCTCTACCACCTGATCGATAATCCCAAGGCCGAATACGACGATATCTGCGATATGGTTCAAGGTCCGGACTTCCCGACAGGCGGGATTATTTTCGGGAAAAAAGGGATTCAGGACGCCTACCAGACCGGTCGCGGACGTATCAAAGTACGGGCTAAAACCCACTTGGAGCAGGTCGGCAAAAAAGAGGCCATTATTATCGATGAGCTGCCCTACCAAGTGAACAAAGCCAAGCTGATCGAACAGATCGCCGAGCTGGTTAAAGAGAAGCAGATCGAAGGGATCAGCGAAGTACGCGACGAATCCGACCGTGAGGGTATGCGTGTCGTCATCGAACTCAAACGTGAAGCGATGAGCGAGATCGTCCTGAACAACCTCTACAAATCCACCAACATGTCCACGACCTTCGGGATTATCATGCTGGCGATCGTCAATAAAGAGCCCAAGGTTCTTAACCTGATCGAAGTGCTCAACCACTTCCTGGCCCACCGCAAAACCGTCATTATCCGACGAACGATTTTTGATCTGGAGAAGGCCAAAGCTCGCGCCCATATCCTAGAAGGTCTCAAAATCGCCCTGGATAACATCGATGAGATCGTTGCCCTGATCCGCGCCAGCAAAGACGGTGCGGAAGCGAAAGAGGCACTCAAAGCCCGCTTTGGTCTGAGTGACATTCAGACCCAGGCGATCCTCGATATGCGTCTGCAGCGTCTGACCGGCCTGGAACGCGACAAGATCGAAAACGAATACCAGGAACTCCTCAAAGAGATCGCCCGCCTCGAAGCGATCCTCAAAAGCGACGACCTGCTTCGCGACGAAATCAAAAAAGAGTTTGACGAAATCAAGGAAAAATATACCCAGAAGCGTCTGACCGAAATCGTGGAAGATTACGACGATATCGATATCGAAGACCTCATTGCCAACGAACCGATGGTTGTTACCATCACCCACCGCGGCTATATCAAACGGGTTAATATCAAATCCTACGATAAGCAAAAACGTGGCGGCAAAGGCAAAGTAGCCGTGACCACCTACGAAGATGACTTTATTGAGAAGTTCTTCGTGGCCAACACCCACGATACCCTGATGATCGTCACCAACCGTGGTCAGCTCTACTGGCTCAAGGTTTATCGAATTCCGGAGGGTAGCCGACAGGCAAAAGGCAAAGCAATCGTCAATCTGATCAAACTCCAGCCCGATGAAGAGATCAAGGCGATCATCCCGACCAGCGATTTCAGCGAAGAGAAATCCCTCGCCTTCTTTACGAAAAACGGGATCATCAAAAAGACACAACTCAGCGAATACAGCAACATCCGAAGTGTCGGCGTACGTGCCATCACCCTGGATGATGACGATGAGCTGGTCACTGCAAAAATCGTCAGCAAAAAAGCGGAGACCTTCTTTGTTATCACCTACACCGGTATGTGTATCAAATTTAAAGTTGACGAAGTCCGCAACATCGGCCGAACGGCCCGCGGTGTCACGGCGATCAAATTTAAAAACGACAACGACAAGGTTGTCGGTGCCAATGTTATCTTTAACGACGAAGAAGAGCTGCTCACCGTCAGCGAACGCGGTATCGGCAAGCGCACCACGGCGGATGCCTATCGTTTGCAGTCACGAGCCGGCAAAGGCGTTATCAGCATGAAGCTGACAGAAAAAACCGGCAACATGGCCGGTGTCGTCATTAACGAAGAAAATATGGAGCTCATGGCACTGACCGCCAAGGGCAAAATGATCCGCGTCGATATGGAAACGATCCGCAAAGCGGGCCGAAACACCAGCGGCGTGAAGATTGTCTCCGTCGACGACCGAGACCGCGTCGTCAGCATTGCACTCTGCCCACGTGAAGATGAAGAAGACGAGTTTGATCCGGAAGGTGATTACGAAACCGGAGCGGAGTAACCCGCTCCCTCCAAAATTGGAACGCTTCTTGCTTTTTTAGGTTGTAAACTTGAAAAAGGAGTTGCGAAGAGATGAAAAAACTAGCAACACTCGCTTTGGCAGCCGCTCTGACCCTGTCTGCAATGGCAGCTGAGCAGCCCGCCGATGATTATGAATACGTAGAGGTAGACGAAGCTGCTTACGATGAAGCCACCGCCCCGGTAGGCGGAGCAGCTCCGACTGTAGATACCCAATCCTATGGGGTCTCCCAAGCACCAGCCGCACCGGTTGACATGAACACAGACGAGTTTGTGATCCCCAACACTCCCCTGCTGCAACCAAGCAACATTATTACCATCCGCTCCATCGGTATGGGTGTCGCTCCGGAAGCGACCATCTCTCCCGCTCAAGCCATGGTTCTTGCCAAGCGTGCCGCCATCGCTGACGCTTACCGACAACTCGGTGAGAAAATGTATGGTATCAAATTGAACGCGAAAGATACGATCAAAGATGCCGTGGTCAAGAACACCACCATCCGTACCCAGGTTCATGCGATTGTCCGCAACGCGGAAATCCAGGAAACCATCTATAAAGACGGTCTGTGCCAAGTCGAAATGGAAGTCAAACTCGACGGCCGCCGCTGGTACCGCGTACTCTCCGGATATTAATCTCCGGCAACTTCTTTTTGTGACAGGGGGGCCTAACGGCCTTCCGTCATAATTTTATAGCCCTTCTTGCACCGCTTCCGCAGCGGCCAGTAATAACTTTTCTCAATCACTTTTTTCATCAGATAGGCCATATAGCCTTTAAACCGGAATCGCCCCAAGGCTTCACCGCATCCGACTTTACCGCCCAGTGCCGCAAACATACCCTGAAATTTCATAGGCTCCGTCCGCATCGGCTCATTCCGGAGCAATCTGCGCAGATTTTTGGCCACATAAGCCGCACTCAATTCGGCACTCTGGGCTGTTGGCGGCATGGTTTTTCCGCTGATGGGGTCTTTTAGATCCGCACAGTCGCCAATGGCAAACACCTCCGGATAATCCACCAGACGGCAGTATTCATCGATGCTAAGCTGGCCTTTGCCGTTTTTTGCCACTTCAAAATCCCGGATAACCCAGGGCGGGGTAATGCCGCCGGTCCAGATGAGGAAGTTCATGGCCATGGTCTCTCCGTTATCCAGTAAGACCTTGTCCTCTTTTACTTCCAGGATACGACGGTTCCAGACAATCTTGATCCCTAAAGATTCTAGCCGCTTCCGCGCTTCGGTTTGGAAAAAGGAACTGGTCCCCTTGAGCAGGGCGTCGGAGGAGTTGATAAGGGTTACATTGACCCCGCCGCAGAGGTAGCCGATGTCTTTAAAAAATTCCTGGGCGTAAGCTACCATCTCTGCGGCAATCTCCACTCCGGAGAGTCCGCCACCACCCACGACAATATTAAACCGTGATTCCAGCGAACATTTCCCTTCTGTCTCCAGCCGTTTGTACATGCACTCTTCAAAGCGCTGCTTAAAGCGCAGCGCGTTGGGCAGGCTTTTAACCCCATGAAAATGATCGGCCAGCCCAGCGATACTTTCAGGCATCAGGGTACGGCTGCCCGCGGCAATAATCAAATAATCATAGTGGTGACGGCAGTGATTGGTAGTGACACTTTTGTTGTCGCAGTCGATCCGGAGCACCTCTTCTTGAAAAAAGCTGACCGGCTTCTCAAATCCGGCGCAGAGGGTAAAAAGGTCCACCGCAATTTCAGACAGACCGGTGCGCCCGGCAATGTAATCATAGACATCGGTCTGCAGATAATGATAGGAGTTCTGGTCTATCAGGGTGATATCGATCCCTTCGCAACCAACCAGTTTCTCGATGGCACGAATACCCCCATATCCTCCGCCGATAACCAGTACCTTCTTATTTCCGGTCACGGAATTTCTCCTGCAAAATCACCTTGCCAATCTCAACGCCGGGCTGATCGTAGGTGTTGATGTCAAGCCCGATACCGACTAGAGAGGTCAGCAGTTCGTAGTAGTACATGATATAGCCCATGTTATCCTCATTGAGGGCTTCCAGTTCGATGATATCTGTGGGCACCCCCACACTCTCCAGTGCTTCTCTGGTCGCGTCACACTGTTTGCCGATCAGGGTTTCGAAGTGGACACCGTTGGCGTAATCTGTACTTTCCAGTCCTGGTAGCGAAATCTCCGGAATATGTACAGCCTCTAACGAGTGGGCGATTTTAATAAAGGTTACGCTTTTATTGCGCGGCCCCTCCATAATGAGCTGCAAAAAGGAGTGTTGATCCACCGGACCGATGATCCCGATAGGCGTCAGCCCTACACGGCGACCGCTACGATTGACCTTGCCCAGGGATTCTCCCCAAAGCTGCACATACCAGGCGTTAAAATCCTTGAGCAGTGAGGTGTAGGTAAAGAGCACGTTGATGGTAATCTCATCATGATTTTCCACAAAATAGGCCGCTTTTTCCAAGAGACCGTGGCGGTCATTCCCCTGTAAAACGAACTGCTCATACAACGCCTTGGCACCTTCCAGCAGCGAACGCACATCATATCCCGCAAGGGCCAAAGGCACGAGCCCGACCGCACTCAGAACTGAAAAACGTCCGCCGACGTTGGCATCGATCCCAAAGGTTTTAACCCCGTTGGCTACCCCCAGTTTTTCCAGGGCACTTCCCTTGTCCGTAATAAAGATGAGACGATTGGCCGCCTCTTTGGGGGTCGCGGCCCCGTAACATTGCAGAATGTACTTAAACAGCGAGATTGTCTCGATGGTACTTCCGGATTTGGAAATAATGATAAAGACGGATTTCTCCAGGCTGATACGTCCCAGCTCCATATCGATCTGGAGGGGGTCACTGCTCTCCAAAAAGAGCATACGCTTACTGCTCTTTCGGTATTTCAGGGCATTGTGAATCGCCTTGGACCCCAGGGACGAACCGCCGATTCCGACCACGACGATATTTTCACAGCCATAAAGCAGATCAAGCCGCTCCTGCTTAAAGGCCTCAATCTCATGCAGCAGCCCTTCCTGATCCACCGGAAGCCGATAGTATCCGCTGGCTCCCGCTTTGATCTCATCTTGAAGCTTGGCATACCAAGGGTCGTTGTCGATCTTTCGTGGGGTTGTCTCGAAAAAAATCCGGCTCTCAATCATGCGCTACTCCTCGCTGTTTGGTTTCCTTGGATTATAGCGGGCGGCGGATAAAGTTGTGTTATAATCGCCCAAAAATTACGAGGAAATATCATGAAAGCGATTGCACTTTTTAGCGGCGGCTTGGATAGCATGCTGGCCATTAAGGTAATCCAGGAACAGGGCATTGACGTCATCGCCATGCACTTTAACATCGGCTTCGGCGGCACCTCCGACCGAAGCGAACACCTGAAAAAAGTAGCCCAGGAAGTGGGCGTGAACCTCGTTGTGGAAGATGTCCGCAAACGCTACATCGACGAAGTGCTCTTCTCTCCGAAATACGGTTACGGAAGCGCCTTCAACCCCTGCATCGACTGCCACGGCAACATGTTCAAATGGGCCGGGGAGAAAATGAAAGAGTACGGAGCCAGCTTTGTCATCAGCGGTGAAGTCTTGAACGAACGCCCCATGAGCCAGCGAAAAGAGGCCATGCAGCAGGTCGAAAAACTCTCCGGACTCGAAGGCCTGGTACTTCGCCCTCTAAGCGCACGCTTTATGGCTGTCACCATTCCGGAGGAAAAGGGCTGGGTCGATCGCAGCCAGCTTCTGGACATCGAGGGCCGCAGCCGAAAACGTCAATACGAACTGATTGAAAAATACGGCATCGAATATTTTGAAAGCCCCGGCGGCGGCTGCCTGTTGACGGATAAATTTCTGGCGACCAAGATGAAGGACTTTATCGAGTACAACGCCTTCGGTGTTCAGGATATCGATGTCCTAAAATACGGCCGTCACTTCCGGATCAGCCCCACCGCCAAACTGGTGGTAGGCCGACATCAAGAAGACAATGCTCGCCTCGAGGCCATCGTCAATAACAACTTTGAAACCGTCCATATGCCCGAAGGCATCATCGGGCCGGTCTCCCTGTTATCCAAAAGTGCGACTCCGGAAGATCGTGCCCTTGCCGGGCGTATTATTCTCACCTATGGCAAAACTGCTCCGGATCAAAACTACACCCTTTCCATCGGAGACAGTGCGCTGCAACTGCAGCCCTTTGCATCCAAAGAGGATGTCCGGAGCATGATGCTTTTATAAATTACATGACATTTTGTCATGTAATTTACCCCCGTTCTATCCCGGCATTACAATATGACCATATTTTCCCAACCCAAGGAGAAACCTATGGAAATCTTGCTAATGCTGGCGATCTTTCACCTGCTCTTTAAAAAGTTCTACCGACTTTCCCGCATGTTTTAAGGGGTGTTCAAAATCCCGATATTTGGTTACAATACGCAAATATTAAGAGACAAAGCGAACCAAAGTGGAAAAAGCGTACAAACTCCTGGCCATTCAGGAAAACATCTCCAATGCCCAGGCAAAAAAGCTCATTGATGACGGTCTGGTCTATGTCGGCGATAAAAAAGTCACCATCGCCCGCGGCCTGACCAATCCGAAGAGCCGCTTTAACGTGGTTCAAAATGTCCAGCCCAAAGTCATCTTTGAAGACGAAAACATCATTGCCGTGAACAAACCGGCTTTTCTTGTCAGCGAAACCCTGGAAAAACGCTTTAACGCCCAACTGTTGCACCGTCTCGACAAAGAGACCAGCGGTCTAATCTTGCTGGTTAAAAACGAAGAGTTCCGCCAAAAAGCAATCGAGGCCTTCCGAAAACAGACGGTTTACAAAGAGTACACCGCCATCGTCTCCGGAATCGTCTATGAAGAGATGCAGATTGACGCGCCCATCAAGACCTCCAAGGGCCACAAAGCCAAGAGTGTGATCAGTCTGCAGGGTCAGCAGGCCCTTACTGTCGTGACACCGGTCGAGGTCTCCGGAAAGAAGAGCCTCATCTCCGCCGTCATCACCACCGGGCGAACCCACCAAATCCGCGTTCACCTCTCCCACGTCAACCATCCCATCATCGGTGACACCCAATACGGCGGCAAATCCTTCAAACGGATCATGCTTCATTCCAAAACCATCCGCCTCTTTGATTACGACCTCAGCGTCAATGAGCCGGCCGACTTTGCTCACTACATGCAGCATAGCTAACCTTAAAGCCGCTTTTGTTTTTTATAAAGCTTAGTGAAAATTAAAAATAGCTTGATTATAATCACGGCTTACATTCCATATGCACAAGGTTGACCGCACGCGTGTTTAACAAGATCTCCGATTCCCTAAGAACCGCCGTAAACAAAATCAAGCATTTTGACGATGAAAAATCACTCAAAAATGCCCTTGATGAACTAAAAAAGTCCCTGCTAAAAGCTGATGTCCATCACAAGGTTACCAAGGACCTGATCGACGAAGTTTCCGCCGAGACCAAGCGAAACGGTATCGGGAAAGAGAGCTTTCTCAAAGCACTCCAGACAACCCTGACCACTATCCTTACCACCAAAGGTTCCCAGGGATTTGTCTTCGCCCCCACACCGCCGACCGTCATTTTGATGAGCGGTCTGCAGGGTAGCGGGAAGACGACCACCACCGGGAAACTGGCCTACTACCTCAAGCAACGGGGTAAAAAGGTTCTGATGGTAGCGGGCGACCTCCAGCGTCTGGCCGCGGTGGAGCAGCTGCGTCAAATCGGCGAACAGATCGATGTCGATGCCTACACCGACGAAGGGGCCAAAGACCCGCTTTCCGTTGCCAAGGCCGCCCTGGATAAGGCAAAAGCCGGTCACTACGACGTCGTCCTCATGGACAGCGCCGGGCGTTTGGCCATCGACGATGCCCTCATGGACGAACTGCAAAAGCTCAAAGCCTTTGTCAAACCCCATGAGGTCTTCTACGTAGCCGACTCCCTGACCGGTCAGGATGCCGTCCGCACCGCCGATACCTTCAAAGAAAAAATCGGTATCGACGGGGTGATTCTCACCAAGTTCGACGGTGACACCACCGGCGGCGTGGCACTCGGTCTGGCCAAGCAGACCGGCGTGCCGCTCCGTTTCATCGGTACGGGTGAAAAGATGCCCGATCTGGAACCCTTTATTCCGGATCGTATCGTCAGCCGTCTGATGGGTGCCGGGGACGTCGAGTCCCTGGCTGAACGCGTCGGTACGGTTATCGATGAGAAGAAGGCGAAAGAGCTTAATAAGAAGATCAAAAAAGGCGCCTTCAACTTCAACGATTTCCTTGAGCAGATGGAAAATATGAAAAAACTCGGCAGCATGAAGTCAATTTTGGGTATGATTCCGGGAATGCAAAACATGGCCAGTCAACTTGGAGACATGGATCTGGAAAACTCGAAAGAGATGCGCCAGATCAAGGCCATGATTAGCTCCATGACGCTCAGAGAACGGGAAGATCCGGAACTGCTCAACGCCAGCAGAAAACAGCGGATTGCCGCCGGGGCAGGACTAAGCGACCAGCAGGTCAACAGGGTGCTTAAGCAGTTTAAAAACGCCTCCAAAATGGCCAAAAAGTTTTCCGGAAAGCAGGGAATGCGGGATATCCAGAAGATGATGGGCCAAATGGGCGCGCCAAACATGAAATTCTAAAATTACAACACACAAAGGAAAACAATGACAGTTATCAGACTTACAAGAATGGGTAAAAAGAAGCAACCTTTCTACCGTATCGTTGTTACAGACAGCCGAAAGCGACGTGACGGCGGCTGGATCGAATCCATCGGTTTTTACAACCCTATGGATGCAGCGAAAACAACCAAGCTGGATCAAGATCGCTACAACTACTGGGTTGGCGTTGGTGCCAAACCATCTGAAACGGTTAAAAAACTCGCCGAAAAAGCCTAATGGTCGAAAATTTTATTGAGACGTTTGCAAAAATTATTGCAAACCAGCCCGACGAAATCCGCGTCCAGCGCCACGACATCGATGAGAGCTTCAGCGAAATCGTGCTTTACGCCAGACGGGAAGATGCGGGCAAGCTCATCGGAAAAGAAGGGAAGATGATCAGCGCGATCAAAACCCTCATCTCCGGATGCAAGGCCAAGGAAAACCGCAGTTTCCGAGTTATGGTCAAGATCATCGAAGAGGAAAACGATTGATCGAAGTGGCCAAGCTCGGGAAAACCGTCGGGCTCAAAGGCTTTATGCGACTCCACATTCTCAGTGACTTTCCCGAACAGTTTAAAAAGGGTGTCACCTACCACTCCCGTGCGGGAGAGCTCACCATCGAATCCCTCGATCATCAGGGCAATGTCAAGTTTGTCGGTTTCAACTCCAAAGAAGATGCCGCAACACTCACCAACCTCATTCTCAGCTCCACCGAAGAAGAATCCGAAGCGCTCTGCGAATTGGATGAAGATGAATTTTTCTGGCATGACATCATCGGTTTGGATATCTATGAAAACGACCGTCTCATCGGACGTGTCGAAGATATCGAGCGCTACCCCAGCGACGATCACCTGCTCATCCATACCGATGAAGCCATCATTAAAGAATTCGGCGTCAAACGCCTGCTTCTTCCCTACAACGACCGTACCGTTGCGTCCGTCGACCTGGAGACCGGTCGCATTCTTGTTCACGGCGCCCTGGAGACCCTGGCGGTAATCGCGGAATGACCTTTACCTTCATCACCCTCTTTCGGGAGATCATGGAGGGCTACTTCAACGACTCCATCCTCAAACGGGCCATGGAAGAAAAACGTTTCACCATCGACTTTCGCAACCCACGGGATTACACCAAAAACAAACACCTCAAAGTTGACGACTATGCCGCAGGCGGCGGTGCAGGTCTCACCCTCATGCCCCAGCCTCTTTTTGATCTGCTAGGCAGCCTAAAAAAAGAGTCGCCCAAGGTTCATATCATTGCCATGACACCGGCGGGAAAGCCTTTTCGTCAGGCCGATGCCGTCCGTCTTTCACACAAAGAGCACATCGCCTTTATCTCCGGACGCTACGAAGGCATCGACGAGCGGGTTATTGAAACCTATTGTGACGAGGTCTTCTCCATAGGTGATTACATCCTTACCGGGGGAGAGCTGCCCTCGTTAGTGCTTTGCGATGCCATCAGCCGTAATCTTGACGGCGTGCTGGGTAATCAGGGCTCTTTGGATGAGGAATCTTTCAACGACGACCTGCTCGAAGCACCCTCCTTTAGTAAACCGGCTACTTTCAACGGTATCGGGACACCTTCAGAATACCTAAAGGGGAATCACAGTAAAATCGCGGACTTAAAATTCGTCCTCGCATTAGACAAGACGAAATATTTCAGACCGGATATGTACAAACGGCTGAATAAAAAAGGTAAACAATGAAAAACAGATATATTGCGGCTTTTGAACAAGCACAGGTTGCAGGGAAAGATATTCCTGAATTCAAAGCGGGTGACACTCTTCGACTGGGTGTGCGTATTAAAGAAGGTGATAAAACACGTGTTCAGAAATTTGAAGGTGTTTGCATCTCCCTTCGCGGCGAAGGTACAGGTAAAACTTTCACCGTTAGAAAAATGGGTGCCAACAACGTTGGTGTAGAGCGTATCTTCCCTCTCTATTCCGAGAGCCTGGAAAGCATCGAAGTACTGAAAAAAGGTCGTGTACGACGCGCGAAGCTGTACTACCTCCGAGACCGACGCGGTAAATCCGCTCGTATCACCGAGCTGCGCAAGTAACCCTTTTTCTGCAAAACCATTGATACCTAAAAGCCCCGGCCGCCTCTGGCGGTACGGGGCTTTTTTCGTTTCTACTCGACCGGTTTGCGTTCAACCAGTTGGCCGATGCGCAGCATCATGGTCTGACCATCCGTTGTCGCCCAGCTTAGCTCTTCCGTGATTTGATCACTGGCACGAAGTGTAAGCGGCAGTGTGGTCATATCACAGCTAATCTTGCCGCTGATCGGATCTTCCGTCTCTTCAAAACTATAGACAAAAAACTCCTGCCCCTCTTTGACACCGATCTTGCTACCGATATTCATTTGAGCAATCCGCTTATCCTGGGAAGATTTCAACTTGACGATATATCCACGAACCTTGAAGTATTTGGAGATCTCCGGATTGGCCTGTACCAGAGCTTCCTGAGCCGCAGCTTTCAGACCGCCGACCAATTGATCAAAGGATGGATTGGCAAAATCGCCAATGCTGGCGGTTCCTTCCACCTGTTTGGAAAAGAGCACTTCTCCCGTCTCCACATCAAGAACCTTCATGGTCAAATTCGTTGTGATGGTCATCCCGCTCAGAACAATGTTGTTAGCAACAATGGCCAAGTTGGCAAGGCTTTGGAGTTGATTGAGGGTTTTGTTACCCGTGTCGGTTGTCTCCATGGTCTCCTGCTTGGGGATATACTTCTGGCTGACATTGTTAATGGCACCGGTCACGATGTATTTCACGCCTGCCATTTTGCCCAACTGCACCAGAGTATCTTCATTAAAGAGTCCGGATTGCTGGATGCGCTGCTCTTTCATCACCTTCTCCAGGTTGGTTCTAGAGTAAATGCGGGCACCGCCCAGCTCAACGATCTGACTCTCCACCGCATCGGTTACGCTTTCGCTAACCTTGGCGTCTACCTGACGGCTCGTTTTTTCGTTGTCGTACTTGGTTTTAGTGGTGCTTTTGGATGCACCCACGGCACCCACACCCACCGGTGTCACCCCGATACCCACCGCAGAAACACTGCTGTGGTCGGTCTGGCTGTTACCCTTAGAGGTGGATACACTGGCCTTGCCGAAGGTTGAGTTATTGGTAAACTCCACCACCGCCACACTGGGGATACCGTTTTGATAGGCTGCCTTACACGCCTCCGGAATATCCACCTTGGCGCGGTCCGCCTCAATTGACTGATAGGCGGTTACATCCAGTTTGTTGCCGCCGCAGCCGGTCAGTACCAGCCCGAGTCCCATCAGGCCGATCCATACGTTACGTTGTTGCATTCTTCATCCTTTATACAATGTCGGAATATCCATCCATTGTAACCTCTTTATCATTAGACAATATCAACTGTTTATTGATAAAATTAGCTCCATAATGACGCCAAGGAGACCGATGCCACGCCACCTGACCGATACCAAGGATTTTTCCAAAGACGAGATTGTGCGTCTCCTGGCCCGGGCCGAAACCTTTCTAAGCGGCGCCTACGAACAAACCCTGACCAACAGGCTGGTCATCAATATCTTTTTTGAAAACTCCACCCGCACCCGCAGCAGCTTTGAAGTGGCGGCCAAACGCTTAGGTGCCGAGGTGGTCAGTCTCGATGTGGCCACCAGCTCCAGCAACAAGGGCGAAACCCTCAGCGACACCGCCGCCAACCTCGACGCCATGGGCCCTTCGGCCATTGTCATCCGGCACAAAAATCCTGGGGTTCCCAAGATTCTCTCCCGCTATGTCAAATCCTCCATCGTCAACGGCGGCGACGGCGCCTACGCCCACCCGACCCAGGCCCTGCTGGACCTTTTTACTCTGCAAAAAGCCCTGGGTAGTGTCGAAGGCAAGCGTATCGCCATCGTGGGCGATATTAAAAACTCCCGCGTTGCCAACAGCAATATCGAACTGCTCACCCGATTTGGTGCCCAGGTGATCCTCGTAGCTCCCGTTCACTTCATGCCCAGCCATACGGGGGTGGAGAAGGTCTACCGGCTCTCCGATATCATCGACAACGTCGATGCCATCATCGCCCTCCGGACCCAGACTGAACGGCACAAGCACCCGATCTACGCCAGTCTCAAAGACT
>QKHD01000231.1 GCA_003250175.1 Helicobacteraceae bacterium | reverse complement strand
CATTAGGCCTTTTTTAACCATTGTTGGATAAAATCCAAGCACTATCACAGAAGGAATTACCGTGGGTATTAAAGACGATATCGAAAGCATCAAAGACGACCTGATCGGCGAGAGCCGTTTCCTCGAGCAGTACATCAAGGTCGAAGCCTACTTTAAAAAACACAAACTCAAAGTTCTTCTTATCCTGGGTGCGGTGATCGTTCTGATCGCGGGCAACCTGATCATGGGCGGTATCGAAAGCGCCAAGAAAACCGCTGCCAACACCGCCTACCTTGACTACGTCAAAACCGGCAACGACGCCGATATGGAAAAGATCAAGGAGAACAATCCCGCCCTCTTTACCCTGCTGAGCCTCAAAAAAGCGGTCAAGGAGCAAAACCTTGAAGCCCTCAAAACCCTCAGCCAGAACGAAAACCCCATCGTGGCCAAAATCGCCCGCTACCACCAGGTGATCCTCTCCGCAGACCTTAAAGCGATGCAGTCTTATGCCGTGGAAGAGAAAGCTTTCTTAAAAGATTTCACCGCCCTGCAACTGGCCTTTAAACTCTACGAAGCGGGTGACCACAAAGCCGCCCAGGAAGCCCTGCGCGCCATTCCCTTCGAATCCCAGCTGAAAAAGAGTGCCGGTCAGCTTGAGCACTACGGCCTGGCCCGATAAGGCGCCCCCCACGTGATCCGCACCCTCCTTCTCGCCCTGGCTGCCCTGATTCTTCTGGGCGGCTGCAGCAGCAAAAAATACTACAAGCCGACCCAGGACACCACGACCCTCTACTACCAAAAAGAGGCCGGAGCCGAAATTACCGCCGTCGCCCTTGACGGTGCCAGCCTGGAAGACGGCAGCGTCATTACCGCACGCGGCCTCTATGAACATATCCTGAAACCGGGCCAGGACCTCATCGCCCAAAACAACGACTACCTCATCGCCAGCGACCGTAAAGGGATCACCCTCTACAACTCCCTGGGCGAAGAAAAACACCGCCTGGAAACCCCGGCCAAGGCCTTGAGTGCCGAGACCAGCGGCGACCTGGCCGCTCTGGTTCTTGCGGACAACTCCCTGGTGCTTTACAGCCTGGAGAACGGCAGCGTGCTCTTTAAATCCAAGCAAAAACCGACCAAGAGCATCGCCTCCGACGTGGCCAAGCCGATCTTTTTTGACGAGCTGCTCCTCTTCCCCACCCTGGACGGCAAGGTGGTCGTTGTAGACAAAGCCAATAAAAAAGAGCTGCGCGACTTCATCGTCTCCTCGGAGAAGTACTTTAACAACATCATCCACCTCTCCATCGAAGGGCAGATGATCTACGCGGCGACCAAGTACAAACTGATCGCCATTTCACCGCGCTCCGTGCAGAGCTTCAGCGCCGACATCAACGCGGTCCGACCCTTTAAAGGGGGCATCTACGTCACCACCGTCGACGGCCGCATCGTGCAGCTGGACACGGCGCTGGTGACGCTGAACGAACGCAAGTTCCCCTTTGCCGGTCTGATCAGCCTCTCGTTGAGCGAAACGGCGCTGTACGCCGTGGAGCGCACCGGGTATCTGATTAAACTCGCTCCGGATCTTGCCAGCTACCATCTGTACGAACTGCTCGATGTCATCGACATGCCGCTTTTTATTACGGACGACACCCTCTACTACAAACAGCGTGCCATCGCCCTTCCCTAAGGGTGGCACAGGTATGAATTTATTATGTTAAAAGATAAGATCGACCGCCTCCGGAGCCAACAGATGCTCTTCCAAAAGATCGAATCCATCGATCCCCGGGCGTTCGGCGTGAAAAAAAGGGTCGATATACTAAAATGTGTCGACTCGGCCCAATACTATCATCTGATCTTTTTTATCGACGCCAAGAGCCGCTTCCTTCAAAAAAACGCCCGGGAGATCGAAGGGGTGTTTGAAGCGTGCCGCGACTACCTCGGCCACAACATCAAGCACAAAACGATTTTTATCGCCAATGGACTCTGCTCCAAGGCAAAAGAGCTGCTGCAAAACAATGACTGGAAGGTATACAACCCATGATACTGTGCGACATCGGCAACAGCTTTTATCACTACTACCGCGAGGGGCGCATCTGGAAAGAGCCTTCCAACGCCGCGCCCAAGACGCTTAAACCCGACAAGGGCGAAGAGATTTACTATATCAGCGTCAAAGAGCCCGCCACCAAGCGCCTGCTCGAACTCTTTCCGGAGGCGAAAAACCTGGGCGATCTGCTCTATCTCGATACGGAGTACCGGGGTCTGGGGATCGACCGCGCCGTGGCGTGCAAGGCGTTGCAAGACGGTGTCATCGTCGATGCGGGCAGCGCCATTACCGTCGATATCTTGCAAAACGGCATGCACCTGGGCGGCTACATTCTGCCAGGCCTTCAGCGCTACCGTAACATCTACGCGGAGATCTCCCCCAAGCTGGACAAGGCGATTCACTACGACGTCTCCACCACCATGCTGCCCCAGAATACCGCCGATGCGATCAGTTATGGTATTATCACGTCAATCGTTTGCCTGCTGGAGCGCACGGCAAAAAACAAACGCATCTTTTTCACCGGAGGCGACGGCCCCTCGCTGGCCCGTTACTTCTCCCACTCCATCGTGGACAACTCCCTGGTGTTTAAGGGGATGCTCAATATCTTAAAGGAACGCTGATGCTGACCATCGCACTGCCCAAGGGGCGAATCGCTGACCAGACCCTGGATCTTTTCAAACAGATTTTCGGGAGCGCATTCGCCTTTGAAAACCGCAAACTGATTTTGGAAGAGGCGGGGTTTCGCTTTTTGTACGTTAAAAATCAGGATGTCCCCACCTACGTCGAACGGGGCGCGGCGGACCTGGGGGTCTCCGGTCTTGACGTTTTGAGTGAACGCGACTACCCCGTCTCTTATCTGCTGGATCTGGGCATCGGGAAGTGCGACATCATCGTCGGCATGAAAAAGGGGCAGCAGCTCGACCCCAACAAGCCCCAGATCAAAGTGGCCACCAAGCTGGAAAATATTGCTAGAAACTTCTTTGCCTCCAAGGCGATGGACGCGGACATCGTCAAGCTCAACGGCTCCATCGAGCTGGCTCCGCTGATCGGCCTAAGCGACTGCATCGTCGATATTATGGAAACAGGCACCACCATGCGCGAAAACGGCCTGGAGCCGGTGGCGACCATCATGTCTTCCAGCGCCCACCTTTTTGCCAACCAAAACAGCTTCGTCACCCGGAAAAAAGAGATTCTGGACCTTAAAAACCGCCTTAAAGAGGTTATCGGTGGGGCTTGATCTCTACGCCAAGCTCGAACCCCTCATTCCCTTTCCGGAGGAGATGAAAAAGCTCTACACCGCCTACATTAAAAAGCTGGAAAAGCAGCAGCCCAAGAGCATTCTCGACATCGGCTGCGGCGGCGGCAACTTCATGGAACTGGCGACCGAAAAGGGCTTTGCCATTGAAGGAATCGACCTCTCCGCGGCCCAGGTGGCCATGGCCGCCTCCCACGGATTCAAGGCCGAAGCCAAAGATTTAGCCGACGTCTCCGGAACCTACGACGCCGCCGTAGCCGTCT
>QKHD01000407.1 GCA_003250175.1 Helicobacteraceae bacterium | reverse complement strand
AGCCGTCGATCTCCCCGGTCTTTTTATTCACCGAAGGGGTCACGCTGGCATAGACCCAATAGTAGCCGCCGTCTTTGCGGCGGTTTTTAACAAAGGCGTTCACGTCCATCCCGTGGCGGATTTTGGACCAGAGGAGTTTAAAGACGATCTTGGGCATGTCATGGTGGCGCAGGATACTGTGCGGCTTTCCGAGGATTTCCCGTTCCGAATAGCCGGAGTATTCAAAAAACTTGTCATTTCCGGAGAGAACGACCCCTGCCCCGTCGGTCTTGGACACTATACGGTGCCCCGGTTTGACTTCCACTTCGAACATTACTTCTTGGTTCCTTTTTTAGGTGGTTTGGTTGGATCTTTTTTGAGGTTTTCCAGATAGGTCTGGAGCTTGAAAAGCTCCTGGTGCCCTTCGTTGACCTTCTCCTTGTCCAGGGTTTTAAGGTAGTACTTCAAAAAGGTCAGGGTGGAGTAATCGCCCTTGATCCCCGCGCTGGCGAAATACTCGTTAATCGAGCGGGAGTTGGCGGCGTGCTTCCACAGCAGCGTGTCAAACTCATAGGCGCGGTAGTTGAGGATGCGCTCCAGGGTTTTGAGGTAGGTGGCGGCCTTTTTGAGCAGCTCCTTGACGAAATCGTCGTAGAACATCTCCGTATACTTGGCCTTGACGTCCTCCATGGTGGAGAGCTCCTCCGCCAGGCCTGCGTTTTCGTGGATCGTGTCCACGTAATAGCGGCGCAGTTTTTTCAACTCTTCCTCCACCACCAGACGGCGGTCGCGCAGGGAGAGGGGGATGTTTTGCAGCTCTTCCTCTTTTTTCTGAATGTCGGGAAAGAGAGATTCTTCTACCTGGCTAAGGGTCGAGATGCGGCTGAGGCACTGCTCTTTGTGGCGGATAAACCGGAGGTATTCGGGCTGGGAACGCAGAAAGATCATCTCGAAGGCGAGGCGGTATTTTTCCACCCGGTCGCGGATGGTGTGGTATGCTTTATGCAACTGTTGAATCTCGTCGAGCTTCTCCGTTACCTCCGGATCACGGTGCAGGGATGAATCCAGCCCCCGGAGGTCGTTGTAGGCGGTGATCAGAAACCTCCGGATCAGGAAGTAATCCAGCTGTTCGCGGGTGTTGACCACGGCGGGAGGTTCGCCGATCAGGTAGTCGATCGGTTTGAAGTAGTTGTCCAGCGTCTGGGCGATGGAAAAGGTCGGGCCGTCTCCGCTGATAAAGGTGGGGCCGACCCGCTCGGAAGATTTTGAAGGCGCGGAAACGGGAGTGTCCTGCATGCTGACCCCGACCAGCGTTTCGCCCTCGTATCGGCAGGTGACCGTCTTGCCGGCCTGGGGCATGTTCTCGTAATCGTCCCACACTTCGGCGGTAAAGTCGGTTTTGATCCCCGATTCGGTGATCAGCTTGCCTTCGCCTGTCTGGGGATTGTAAAACAGAATCCGCCCGCGCATGATTGTCCTTCAACTAAACTACCAAATTATAGCCGCGACAGGTTAAGAGTAGCTTCATTATTTTTGAGGCTGTTTCGTCACCGAAGCGGAGTAGACTGGTCGCAAGAAAATTCATGAAAGGAGCACATCATGTTTTCACTATCCACCATTTTGCAGGAAGTGATTCAGGAGATTCGGCAAGAGAGCCGACGCCGTCTGGGCTTTAAGTCCTAAACGCGCCTGAACCGCCTCCCCGCACTTTACCCGCACCACCACTTTCACTATAATAACCCCCATGGATACTTACACCCAAGACACCTCCGACTTTGAGGAGGATGCCACACCGCCCTGGCGAGCCAAACAACTGGCCGACGACGCCTTTGTAGAAGAGCAGCTGGCAGCACCCGCACCCAAATCGGCCTATGCCCCCGGCGACGAAATCGGACCCTTCCGCTATGTCCGCCCCATGAAATACAAAAACCGCGCGATTTTCGAGTGCATCGAATGCGGCAAACAGTTTCAGTACAACATTCACGGCATCCGGAACAAAAAGCGGTGCAAGTGGTATAAAAAACACAAAGGCTGACCCATGCAACGCGACATTCGTATCTGCGCCTTCGGCGACTCCTTCGTTCACGGCGTGGGCGATCCGGAGGGGCTGGGGTGGTTTGGCCGCCTCTGCCACGCCCTGCCCCACGAAACCCACGCCATCCGCTGCTTTCAACTAGGCATTCCCGGCAACACCTC
Organism: Helicobacteraceae bacterium; assembly: GCA_003250175.1. Lineage (GTDB taxonomy): Bacteria > Campylobacterota > Campylobacteria > Campylobacterales > SZUA-545 > SZUA-545. Next base: position 1,363 of record QKHD01000407.1, on the reverse strand, counting down.
CGAAGACATCCGCGCCCGCTGGGAAGCGGAACGCGCCGCCCGCATCCTCCCCGGTGCCGAGGGCTACCTCATCTTCTCCTTCGGGGTCAACGACAGCATCTTCGAATGGGGCACCCACCGCGTGGCTCCGGAGCGCACGATGGAAAACGCCCGCCATATCCTGGGCACCGCCAAGGCCCTCCACCCGACCATCATGGTCGGCCCGCCCCCCATCGACGACGACGAAATCAACGAACGGGTCGAAGAGCTGGACGCGCGGCTTCAAACCCTCTGCAAAGAGCTAAGCATCCCCTACTGCTCGCTCTTTGAACGGCTCAAAAACGACCAAAGCTGGCACACCGAAGTCGCCGCCTTCGACGGCGCCCACCCTCGGGCGGCGGGGTATATGAAAATAACGAAGATGATTGGGGAGTGGGAGGGGTGGCAAGAGCTAGTGCGCTTTTAAGCGTATTAAGAAGTTTTCATATTTATCACGCATGCCTTCTTTCTCCGACCACCTCCGGATGTCCTCCAAATCGACCGCGTTGTCCTTCGCCACCAAGACTGCCTGCTCCAGACCTTGTAGATCGTCCCAATGATAAAAGGCTGCTAAATGGTCTTTCACACTGTCCGTGGGCGAGATGATCTTAAGCCGTCCGAGGGGCGTACTGATCTCGCTGATCATTTTGACCAGTTCATCCCCTACCCCCACCGGCCCCGGCGGGAACTCGACAAAATATTGACTCTCCGGATGCACGAAATACTTTCGCTCCTCGGCAAACCCGATCATCTCCATTGCCCGAACGATCTTTTTGCGCTGTTCGTTGTACCGGTTGATAAAATCCATATCACACGACACGTACTTGCCGCTGCTGTAGATTTCCACCACTGAACCTCCGGAGAGTACCACGTCAATCCCTTGATTTGCCAAGTGCTCGCAAATGTAACCGCCAAGCTCCGTCAGGCCCATTGACTTAACAGATTTCACAGCGGTTTTCCCTGGCGTCGGGGGCGTTTGCGTGCATAAAGCAATTTTTCCTGCAACGCCTCCGGATAGCAACTCACCGCTTTTTTTACCAATGCCTCCAGTTCGTCCTTAAAGGCATAGCGCGGGTTTATTCGGTATAGCACCGTCCGGCCTGCATTTTGGCTGGCCAACACCCCCGCCAGCTCCAGAGCTTCCAACTGGTTTTTAATCGGCGTAACTCCCACCTCGTACGTCTGGGCGATCTCCCCGGCATACCCTTCACCCCTGGAAACAATAAAAGCCAACACCTGCTCCCGACTCCGGGAACCTAACAACGCTTCGATCATTTTAGACTCTTTTATAGTTCTTATCAACTAAATAATGGTTTATATAAACTCAATTTTAGTTTAAATAGCC
>QKHD01000124.1 GCA_003250175.1 Helicobacteraceae bacterium | reverse complement strand
GCTTTTTAGTTTTTTCATTCTTTATGATACGCAAAATATCATCCGAGGAAACTACGACTCCCCCATCCTGGCGGCGTCTGCACTCTATCTGGATTTCCTAAATCTTTTCACTTCACTGCTCCAGATTCTTGGAATTTTTGGTTCCAGTGACGACTAAAACCTCTGTTCCGGAGACTACTCCGGAACTCTACCGTATTATCGATGCCAACCTGAATCGTCTCAAGGAAGGTATTCGTGTCATTGAGGATATCGCCAGATATCTTGATAACAACAAATCCCTTGCCACACAACTGAAAAATCTTCGGCATCAGGCCAGAATCGATTCGACTCTGCCGCTTCTTGCATCACGAGATAGCATCAATGATGTTCTTCGCCCTACCCAAAGCAGCGAACTAAACCGCCACAACCTGCAAGACATTCTGCTGGCCAACTATAAACGGGCCCAGGAATCTTCTCGCGTCTTGGAAGAGATGTACAAAATCATCGACCCCAATCTCTCCGAAACCTTTAAAACCATCCGCTACACCTTGTATACCCTTGAAAAAGAGAATATTCTTGCCAAATCAGATACTAGCTCAAAATAAGATATGGTAATCTTCTATTAAATATTTACAAACAGGGTTTCATCGTTGCAACTAAAAGAGTTGAATGTCATCTATATCAATAATCCTCTCGCATTCAACGCCGATGTGGACAGCCTGCTAGAAAGTCTCTTTAACGACTACTTCGATATCACCACCTTTGAAGACAGCATCCGGATTTTTAAAGACGAATTCATCGATCTGCTCTTGATCGATATCGACTACACCGAAGCCAACGGGCTGAAGTTTCTTCAGGTCATCAAGCAAAAGGTGCCAGATTTCCCCGTGTTGGTTTTTTCCCGTTTTGACCGCAAGGATGTTCTCGATAAATTGCATGACATCAAAACCGACGGGATCATCAAAACCCCCTACGAAGCCCACGAACTGGAGGATAAGATCCGCCAGATTAGCGACAAAATTATCGAATTTGCCGAAAACAGAGAGGATCGGAAAAAAGAGGCGGAAGGCAAAGCCCTGAGCGTTGATGAAGCCATCGACCACTTTTTCAAGCGATTCAATGACGAGCTCCGGAAGAACAACTACGGCCGCAATGCCAAGAAACTCAACTTTGCCATCATGAAGACTTTTCTTTACACCGCCTACAACAACTTCAACGATTTCGACAGCAAGTTTGACGATCAACAACTCAAGCTGACCAAACGCAATCTTGAAAAGGCAATCAAACTCAAACGTGACCTCGAACGAAAAATCGGATCATCCCTGGAAGATAACTACGAGCTTATCTTTCTTAACCAACAGGCCGAATACATCCATCTTAAAAACGAGTTTGAAGAGGCCAAGCGAAAAATCCAGAAATACCGCGACTCCCTGGGCCTTTTGACCCGTCAGATCGAAGAGAGCAAAGAGAAAGTCAAAATGCTTAAGCCCAGTCCGGAGCGAAATGATGTGGAGAAAATCCTCAAAGAGGCCAATAAAAAGCACGTTGACCGGGTGCACCAGATTGCGGAGCTGAAAAACCTCATTGACGCGCTGGATGAAAAAATCGATGCCTATAAGGCCCGCCATTTCGACGAGTTCAAAACCACCTTCTTAAAGAAAACCGACACCATCAAAGCCGACATGGAAGAGTCCCTGGACTATGCCGCCTTTGCCTTTGACAAAGAGATCTGGCGACGGGCCAAGCAGTCCCGTCCAGTGCGGGACTTCTTTACCGAATCCAAAATCGAGGGACTTTTCAGCAGTAAAACCTATCTGGAATATTGCAGTGGAAACATTGACGGCGGCATCACCAGCGAGCAAAACAAGAAGATTCTCAAATACCTTAAAGAGCTCAATAAAACCAACCGGATTGAAGTTGCCTTGATCGGCACCATAACCGAAGACATCAACCACCACAAGCAGATTATCCAGAAGATCGACCCCATGATCCACGTAACCGGTTTTTTAGATCCGGAGAAAGCGATCCGTCAGCACAAAACCTCGGACTTCGCTCTGGTTGTGGTCAATGAGATGGTCGGAAAAGAGACGGGGCTTTCGATTATTCAGAAGTTCAAGGAGATTTATCAGGAAGATATTCTCCATACGGAGTTTTGTATCAATTCGCCTAGCAAAAAACGGTCAAAACTCTACGAAGACGCCTCCCGCGCCGGTGTCCGATATTTTATTTACCAGGATATGAACTCCGGAGAGATTGCCAAAAAGATGATGGAGATTCTCTAATTACAGATAAAGACCACTTCGGCTTCGATGCTCCGGAGAATGTTCTCCCGTACCAGGTCCCGCAAGGCTCCCACGCTTAGCTGTTTTGATCCACTGCTGACTCCACTTCGTTTAATGTAGTGGAGCAAATCTTTGGTCGACTCAAAATCCAAACGATAATGCCGAACCACAGGCACCGCATCAAAAAAACGTCCGGAGACATCGGTAATAAAATCCGCCGAATAAAGCGGAGACTGGATTCCCAGACGATCATGCAGGGATGCAAAGGTTTTTGAGGTGAACAGGGCCAGAGAAACCGGCCTGTTTAAAGCAGCGATACGGCCCATTGTCCATTCCAGATCGCTGGACCATTGTAGGGCTGATGCGGAGATAATCCGGTCCAAAGGTTCCTGTGCCAGACGTTCGAAGAGTTCCGCATCGTTAAAATCCCCATGCTCGACCCGCACCCCAGGAGCCGTCGGATGCAGGGCGCACATGCCGGGAGAAAAATCCACCCCCAAAAAACTCTCCACCTCCCAGCCAAGCTGGGCATAGACCTCACCCCGGCCGCATCCGATATCGAGCAGATGCCGCGGACGTTCCGGAATGCTCCGGATCAGTTCGGCAACGACGGCTTTTTGGATCATGTTGTAGCGGTTGTAGTGGTGGGCGTTTTTGGAGAATTCCTGCTGGACAGTGCTCATCAATGCTGGTTCGGTCTTTTAATCGTTTTTTGGTATAATCGCCGAATTTTAGCTTAAGTGTGATTAATAAGGAGCACCTTTTTTATGGAATCTGTCCTACTCATTTTGGAATTTGTCTTGACCGCCCTGATCACCATCGTTGTCATGCTGCAAAAGAGCTCCAGCATCGGTCTGGGTGCCTACAGCGGCAGTAACGAAACCGTTTTCGGCGCCAAAGGTCCGGCCGCCTTTTTGGCCAAGGTGACCATGTTCTTCTCGATTCTTTTCGTGATCAACACCATCGCCCTGGGGTATGTCTACTCTTCCAAAAGCACCCAGTCCGTTATCGACAGCGTTCCGGCCGCCAGCAGCAAGCCTGCCGCGCCCGCTGCCCCATCTGCTCCGGTTCCCCCATCCGTACCATCCGGTAAGTAATGCGGCTTATCCAAGCCCTGCTTCTCGTTGCACTCTGCGCACCGTTTCTCGGTGCCGATGCAACGGTTTTTGTCTACCACCGTTTTAACGACACCAAACACGCCTCCACCAGTATTACCAACGACAAGCTCCGGAAAGATTTCCAGTATCTCAAAGAGAACGGCTACCGTGTTGTTTTGCTC
>QKHD01000206.1 GCA_003250175.1 Helicobacteraceae bacterium | reverse complement strand
CTGGAAGGCAACCGCCTCCTTGGGGCCCAGATCGAGCTGGCGGATCCCGGCATTAAATCCGTCGAAATCTACCTCAGCGGCTACGGGTGGGAACGGGTCAAAGTAAATAATGCAAAAGTGTCGTATAATACGGACAAAAAATTGCGCTTTGACCGCAGCCGCCTGATGGTCAAACATGGCAACCACATCGCATCACAACTCATCATGAAAAGGAAATAACGCATGGTCAACGACATTCTTGACAAAACCCGACAGCAAATGGACAAAAGCCTCGAGGCTTTGAAAAAAGAATTCACCTCCCTTCGAACCGGAAAAGTATCCGCCAAAATCATTGACGGCATTACCGTCGACTACTACGGGACTGCAACACCCCTAAGCGGTGTCGGATCCATCTCAACTCCCGATGCCAACACCATTACCATCACCCCATGGGAAAAAGGTCTGGCCGGCGATATCGAAAAGGCCATTGCCGCCGCCAATATCGGTGTCAACCCTAACAACAACGGTGACAGCGTCATCCTCTCCTTCCCGCCCATGACCAGCGAGCAGCGCCAAGAGACGGTCAAACACGCTAAAACCATGACTGAAAAAGCCAAAGTAGCTGTCCGAAACAACCGTCAAGACGGCAACAACAAGATCAAGAAGCTTGAAAAAGACAAAGAGATCACGGAAGACGAGTCCAAACAGGGACAAGACAAGATCCAGAAACTGACCGACGAGTTTATCCAGAAGGTTGACGATACCTTCAAGGCTAAAGAAGCCGATATCCTTAAAATCTAAGTGATCCATGATGAATATTGAACAAATCTACCGCGATGCCGACGCCTTTTTGGAGGGCCACTTCAAACTGAGCAGCGGCAACCACTCCCAGTTTTATCTCCAGTCCGCCAAAGTACTGGAGCGTCCAGATGTCGCAGCCAAGCTGGCTGAGGAACTGGCCAAAAGCATCCGTACTGCCGGTATCGATGTCGACACGGTCTGCTCCCCGGCACTGGGCGGTATCCTGGCCGGTTATGAACTGGCCCGCGCTTTGGGTGTCCGGTTTATCTTCACCGAGCGGGTTGAAGGCACCATGAGCCTGCGCCGCGGTTTTGCCGTGGAAAAAGGTGAAAAGATCATTGTCTGCGAAGACATCATCACTACCGGCGGTTCCGCCCTGGAATCAGCCAAATGCGTTGAAAGCTCCGGAGCGGAAGTCGTTGCCTATGCCGCACTGGCCAACCGCGGTTTCTGCAAGCGCAAAGGCAGTGACAAGACGGCAAAGCCGGAGTGCAAACTGCCCTCCGACCTGCCCTTTTTCGCCCTTGAAGATTTTGAATTTGAAATCTACGACCCGAAAGATTGTCCACTCTGCAAAAACGGCAGCGAAGCCATCAAACCGGGAAGCCGCGGCAACTAAGCCAGGCATTTCCTCTCTTCACTTCATTAATCGGCGGCCCTTCGGGCTGCCTTTCCAGCAAAAAAACAGTAATCAAAATAGACGAGACCGACATCCGAAGATGCCGGCAGATTTAAAGAAGTAGATTAGACGAGTTCGACGCCACGCTCACCGGCGAGGACTTCGCCGATGACATAGCCGTCTGTTTTGGAAAGTACGGTTTCCACCTTGGATGGGTCAACCACCATGATCAGGCCGACGCCCATGTTGAAGGTGCGGTACATCTCTTTTTCTTCCACATGCTGGGCCATAAAATCAAAAACTGGCAACGTCTTAATTTTGGCTTTTTCCACGCGGGCTTTGAGGTTCTCCGGGAAAACGCGGGGAAGGTTTTCGACGATCCCGCCGCCGGTAATGTGGGCAACGGCAGCGATGTCATCTTTAACCGCTTTAAAGTCTTTCACGTAGATACGTGTCGGAGTCAAAAGCGTATCGATGAGTGGTTTACCGTTAAAATCGTCGCTGAATTTCATGCCCAGTTTGTCCAGGAAGAGTTTACGCACCAGGGAGTAACCGTTGGAGTGCACGCCGCTGCTGGAGAGTGCGATCAGTACGTCACCGGCCTTGATGCGACTGACGCGGTCGAGTTCGGATTTTTCCGCGATACCGACGGTAAAGCCGGCCAGGTCGAAGTCACCTTCGCTGTACATGCCGGGCATCTCCGCCGTCTCACCGCCGACCAGGGCGCATTCCGCCTGGCGGCACCCTTCGGCGATCCCTTTGACCACTTCCGTCGCTTCGGCGACTTCGAGTTTGCCCGTGGCGTAGTAGTCCAGGAAGAAGAGCGGCTCACCCCAGTTGCAGATGATATCGTTGACGCACATGGCCACCAGGTCGATGCCCACGGTATCGAACTTTCCGGAGTCAATCGCCAGCTTCAGTTTGGTACCGACCCCGTCCGTTCCGGAGAGCAGCACCGGTTCTTTGTATCCGGAGGGAAGCTCGAAGGCACCGGCAAAGGAGCCGATTCCACCCAGAACGCCCGGGCGCATGGTGGATTTTACATGGGGTTTGATGTTTTCGACAAAACTGTTTCCGGCATCGATATCGACACCGGCATCTTTATAGCTGATGGTTGCCACGGTCACTCTTTTTTAGGTATTTTTAATATCCGGCATTTTAACGCATGCTGTGCTAAAATCCTATTAAACACTCGTTTGACAGGAACTTATAATGCAAATCAAAGAAACGAATAACTTTTTAACCAAAATCATCGAAGAAGCGGAGATTCTCGAAGAGGAATCCAGCAGCTTTCAGAGCATCGCTCTCTACGAACATGAATTTTTCGGCAAGATCATGACCCTCGACGGCGTCCCCAGCGTAGCCTCCAAAACCTCCTACCGCTACCATGAGTCCGCTGCCCAGGCAGCCATGTGTACCCATCCGGATGCCAAACGCGTTTTGATCATCGGCGGTGGCAACGGCGGACTGACCCGCGAAGTGCTCCGCCACAAAGAGGTGGAGCACATCGATGTTGTCGAGATCGACGCCGAAGTGGTCGCTCTCGCCAAAAAGCACTTTGATGATCTCGAAACCCTCTTCGCCGATTCCAAGGTCACCCTTCACCATACCGACGGCTATGCGTTTGTCCGCGATGCGGCTGACGGGGCCTATGATGTCATTTTGATTGATGCCTTGGATGCCCTGGGCAACAGCGTCAACTTTGACCGTGTCTTCTTTGGCCATGCCGCCCGCATCATGAGCGCCAAAGGGGTGCTGATCTGCCGTGCAGAAGACATTGATCTGGAAGAGGACATCTACCGAACCAGACTGGAACACACGGCGGAATTTTTCCGATTCGCTCTCCCCTTTACGGCCAAGGATATGCTCAGCGTTACAGGCTCCATCAGCCTGATCTACGCCTCCAAGAACTACCACCCGACCGCCGATTTGCTGCTGCAACGTATCGATATGCTTGACGGCCTCAAATACTACAACGCCGACCTGCACAAAGCCAATTTTGCCCTGGGGACGGACACCTTTAATGCCCTGCTGAAAAGTATGAAAATCTAAATTCAAAGTGAACTAATGCCGCAACCTATTACCGCCACCATTATTACCCTGAACGAAGAAGCCAATATCCGGGAAGTGATCGAATCCGCCC
>QKHD01000405.1 GCA_003250175.1 Helicobacteraceae bacterium | reverse complement strand
TAGATCAGCATCAGGTGGCTCATCCCCTCATCGGGAATCCCCAGAAGGAAGTTAAAGAGCTCCGTCAAGGCGTAATAGCCCACATAGGAGATGACTATCGCCAGCACATGCAGACAGCGTTTACAGACGATGTTCTCTTCCACCAGGGGCATGATGAATTTTAGAAAAATCCAGGCAAAGAGCCAGGTGGAAAAGATGATATGGGAGTGGTTCGCCTCGTAAAAAAGCAGGTAGGCGAAGACAAAGAAAAAGCTCCGCTCATCCTGACGGGTATAGAGGTAGGCCATGACCAGACCGAAGAGCGGCGGCAATAGGGCATAGATCGTGGATAGGGACTCATAAATAATCAGTAGAACGAACCATACGGCCGTTTCTACAGGTCGATAATCAGTGCCGATTCGTTGCATACGGGAAACAGTTTACAGCGGATACAATCTTCCCAAACCTTGTGTTCGGGAATCTCTTCCTTGGAGATTTCATGAAAGCCTAACGAGAGGAAAAAAGCCGTCTCAAAGGTCAGGGACAAGACCCGCTTGAGTCCATAGCCACGGCCCTCGTCCAGCAGGGCACCCACCACCTTTTTACCAATCCCCTTGCGCTGGTGGTTTTTACCCACGACCAGGCTCCGGATCTCACCCAGCTGGGGCGAGTAGATGTAAAGGGCCGCAAAGCCGACGATCTCGCCGTTCTCTTTGGCGATGGTGTAGGAGCGGATGGTGTTGGCCACCTCTTCATCTTTTCGCAGCAGAATGATCCCCTCGTCGACATAGGGGCGCACCAGATCCTGCATCTCCCTGACGTCATGCAGGGTCGGTTTGCAAAGCACGATCTCACTCATACGAAGAGCCTTTCACAAATCTGGTTGCGCAGTTCGGCAATGCCCCGCTGCTTGAGGTTGGAGACGAACAACGCCTCCGGAAATTTGGCCCGCATCTTGGCCAGTTCGTTCTGTTTGAGTTTATCCATCTTGGTGAAGACGGTCAAAATGGTCTGATCCGGACGCTTGATCTCATCCAAGTAGGCCTTGACCTCCCGGTCGTTTTCCAGGTCGTCGTGGCGGGCATCGACCAGGCGGATAAAGAGCCGGATGGCATCGCGCTTGAGCAGGTAGTCGGTCAACGACTCCTCCCACTCCTCTTTCATGCTTTTGGAGACCTTGGCGTAGCCAAAGCCCGGCAGGTCGACAAAACGCAGGCTGTAGTCCTGGCCGTTCATCCCGACCCGCAGTTCAAAAAAGTTGATCAGGCGGGTTTTACCGGGAGTGGACGAGCTTTTGGCAAGGGATTTGCGCTCGCAGAGGGAGTTTAGCAACGAGCTTTTGCCCACATTACTGCGCCCCACGAAAACCACTTCCGTTACCGTCGGCGGCGGGGTCTGTTTGATGCTGGGGGCCGAGGTGAGGAACTTGGCCTCTTTAATCTGGCAACTCACTTGGCGGTTTCCTTTTCATCCATTTCAAAAATCAGCTTGACCGGGCGATCGTCTTCACCCACTACTTTCGCCTCTTTGGTTTTTTCCAGCAGTACGACCTTTTCGCCCCGGATCTCCCTGGCGTTGGCCATGTCTTTGATCTGGGCGTTGCCCGTTAGTACCAGCTCACCCTTGAGGGGCTGATAGACAAAACGGTCCGATTTGCCTTCAAAGCTGCTGTTGCCGTCAAAATGCAGGCTAAAGGAGGTGCGGCCCACCGCCTCGAAACGTTCGATCTGCTTCTGGGCATCGACATAGACCGTCACCTTGTCCGCATACATCCGGTCTTCGCCCTTTTTAATCGCCACGTTGCCGCTGAAAACAGTCATGCCCTTGGCTTCGTAGGCTTCGAATTTCAGTGATTCGATCTCCACCTTCTGGGGTGCGGCCCAAAGCGCGCAGGCAGCCAGAAGCAGTAGAAGGGGTGATTTCAATGCTTGCCTTTAAGGGATGTGTTCTCGTCCACCACGATCCAGGATTTGATCCGTTCGGCCTTGAGGACTTTTGCCTTGGTATCAACCCAGAAGCTCTGCCCCGCAAACTCCCCCTCTTTTGTACTCAGCGTAAAGGGGCGCTTGCCGACGATGGTAGATGTTTTCTTATTATATCGAACATCCCTACTCTCCAGCTTATAGCCCCCCGTCTGATCATAGGAGACGCTGCCGTTAAAGTCGGTATGATCGTTGTAGATATAGGCGGCGTGGGAGCGGATCGTATCCACCCCGTTTTCGCCGCGAAAGTAGTAGCTCACCCCTGTGAGCAACTCCCTGTTGTCATAGTGATAGCCCTCGTCCGCCAGCAGATACTCCCCCACCCCGTCGGCGGTAATATCAAAATAGGCGTAACTGCGAAACTCAAAAAGCGGAGCGGCGGAGGCCTGTTTTTGTTTCATCCCCTCCGGATTGACAAAAACAACGCCCAGCGTCACCCCGCCAAGGATCATGAGCAGAAAGAGGGTTACTTTTTCCAAGGTGCCAGATACTCCGCCATCATGTTTTGATCACTTAAAATCATCTCGATCATCTCCGCCACGGCGCCACGGCCACCGGCACGGCTTAAACGAACATCCGCCACCTCATCAATCAGCGTACTCGCATCGGCAGGGATAAAGGCACGTTTGGCATCGCGCAGCATACCGTAGTCATTCAGGTCATCCCCGATGGCCGCGACGTTTTCCAGGCTCAGCCCTTCCGCTTCCAAAATCGTCTGCAGGCAGGCTGCCTTGTCCTTGACCCCCTGATAGAGGTGGCTAATCCCCAGCTCCTGGGCCCGTTTGGCGACAACCGCAGAGGTACGGCCCGTAATGATGGCGGCCTTCATTCCCAGACGCATCCAGGAGACGATGGCAAAACCGTCTTTGACGTTAAAGCACTTGCTCTCCACGCCGCTAGCGTCATAGATAATGCCGCCGTCGGTGAGGGTTCCGTCCACGTCCAGCACGATGAGCTTGATCACAGGACCCCTTTGGTGCTGGGTGCGCCGCTGATGCGGGCATTGGGTGTCAGGGCACGGCGCAGGGCGACCGCAAAGGCTTTAAAGGCCGCTTCCAAAATATGGTGGCGGTTTTTGCCGCGGTTGAGCACGATGTGGGCGGAGATGCGGGCGTTAGTCACAACGGCACGGAAAAACTCCTCCGCCAGTTCAGCGTCAAACTCGCCCACCTTGCCGTCGATCTCGCCCAGATCAAAGAGCAGGAACGGGCGTCCGGAGAGGTCCATATCGACCCCCACACTCGCCTCATCCAAAATGACGTTGGTGTTGGAAAAACGCTCCACCCCTTCGATGGGGAAAATCTCTTTCTCCAAGGCCTGACCGATCACGATGCCGATATCCTCGACGGTGTGGTGGAAATCGACATGCAGATCCCCTTCACACTTGAGGGTAATATCACACAGGGAGTGCTTGGCCAGGGCTTCGAGCATGTGGTCAAAAAATCCGATTCCCGTATGAATATCGGCCTTGCCGCTCCCTTTGATCTCCAGTGAAAGCTCGATCGCCGTCTCTTTGGTTGAACGTGTAAGTTGTGTCACTCCCCTCTCCTTATGTCTGATGAAATGTTAGTTTTCCCGGGTAATAAAGG
>QKHD01000185.1 GCA_003250175.1 Helicobacteraceae bacterium | reverse complement strand
AAATCACGGTAGATGGTAGAGGCCATGTGCAGGGCCAGGGTGCGGCTGTCGCCGATGTTGGCGGTAAGCGTCAGCATTTTGCTTTGGCGAAGCAGATCGAAGGCCGCCTCTTTGCTGCCCATGTCCAGGGTGATTAAGGTGCCGCACCCCTTGGGGAAGTCACGAAGATAGCGGGCATGATCCGGATGTCCGGGCAGGGAAGGGTGAGAGACGGCCAGCCCCGCATCGGCCAGTTTAGCCGCCAGAGCTTCGGTGCTCTCGGCAATACGCTCCATTCGCAGCGGCAGGGTTTCCAGACCCAGCAGGGTAAGGTAGGAGGCAAAGGCGTTGGCGCTCATGCCCAGATCGCGCATCACGCTTTTTTTGGCATTGGCGATGAGCGCACCCGGCCCCATCTTTTTAATCACCGGGTGCACCCGGGCGTAGCGTGGTGTGAGAAATTTGTCGTTCTCCACAATTTTGCGGAAAACCACCGCCCCACCCAGGGCGCTGGCGTTGCCCGCCATGATCTTGGTGGTGGAGTAGACGGCCATGTCCGCACCCAGTTTGAGCGGTTCAATGGCCAGCGGGGTGATGGTGTTATCGATAATCAGGGCAACACCGTGGCGGTTGGCGATGGCAGCGATGGTAGCCATATCCGGAAGGCGGAGGCTGGGGTTGCCCACGGATTCGAGGAAGATCGCCTTGGTGTTGGGTGTGATGGCAGATTCAACCCGGTCGAGTTCGTCCGTGGTAAAAAAATGGGTGGTAATGCCGTAGCGAGGCAAGGTTTGAGTGAGTAGGGCGTAGCTGCCCCCAAAGAGTCCGCCGATGCTGATGATCTCGTCTCCGGAGTCGGCCAGGCTTAAAAGGGCCAGGCTGATCGCCCCCATGCCCGATGCCGTTGCCACGGCACCGACGCCGCCGTCCATGGCGGCCAGGAGATTTTCCAGTCGGGCAGTGGTGGGGTTGCCCATGCGAGCGTAGAGCGGCGCCTTGAGGCTGCCGTCAAAGATCGCTTCCGCCTGCTCCGGATCACCGTAGGCAAAGGCCGCGGAGCCTGCGATGACCGGACTGACCGGGCCTTGCTTGCTGCCGACTTCCTGGACAAACAGGCTGCTGAATTCTTCAAATCGCTTCATCATGGGGAGCTCCTGGTAAACAGATACGAAACTATAGCAAAAACTTATGGTTTTAGGCGTTTACGGCCCTGACAATCAAGAGGTTTCCGTCACGGCGGATGACTTCCATCTTCGCTCCGGGTGTCAGGGGCGCACCGTCTTCACCCTGGCACATCCACTGGCTGCCACGGTACTCCAAGTGAGTGCCGTCGGCTGTGACCACGCCAAATCCGTGGGAAAAATCTTCGTCCGGATCGCTGGCTTCGGCAACCGGTGTGCGCCGTTTTTTGCCAACATAGATGAGCAGGGCCGCCGTACCGAAAAGCAGTGCCAGGGCGACCTGGATCTCCCCTCCGGAGAAGAACCCCTCCGGAAGCAGAGCGGTGGCCGCCCCCGCCAGTAAAAACCCGATGGCGTACCAGATCAATATGAATGATCCGGAGATGAGCAGCTCGCCCACGGCCAGCAGCAGCCCCAGGCCAATAAGCACCGCGGCGGGGATAACGCTAAAAAGCCCCATGTTATTTGCTTCCGGAGGTAGTCTGGAAGGCTTCCAGTCCGGCGGCGGCCATAATGCCGATTCCGCTGAGCGTGCCCTTCATATCGGACGGTACGATCCACTTGGGGGCATCGCTGCGTGCCAGTTCGCTAAAGGCGGCGATCCGGTCTTTTTCCAGCAGGAAGTTGGAGGCGTTGGCATTTTGTGCCATGGCGGCGTTGATCGCCTCCATCGCCTCGCGCTGGGCGTTGGCCACGGTGGTCTGGGCGTAGGCGTCGGCATCGGCCATCGCTTTTTTGGCTTCCGCTTCCTTCTGCGCCTGATAGAGCTGGGCGTCGGACTCTTTTTGCACCTTGTTTTTCTCACCCTCGGCGCGGGTTTCCACGGCCCGTTTTTCCCGCTCGGCGGTCATCTGCAGCTCCATGGCCTGCTGAATCTCGCGGGAGACGGCGATTTCGCTCACCTCAACCCGGGTAATCTTGGTACCCCACTCGCCCGCGGCGGAGTCCAGTGCACCGGTGACGGCACCGCCGATGGCATCGCGTCCGGAGAGGGTTTCATCCAGGCTCATATCGCCGATTTTTCCGCGCAGGGAGGAGATGGACAAGGCAACAATGGCCGCCCGCAGGTTTTCCACCCCGTAGGTGGCTCGTTTGGGGTCGACGATCCGGATATAGCAGACGGCATCGACACCGACTAAAACGTTGTCCTTGGTGATGACATCGATGCGTGGGATATCAAAAATCTGCTCTTTGCTGGAGGTTTTGTTGACCACTGTATCTATAAAGGGGATAATAAAGTTAAACCCCGCCTCCAGGGTCTTATTAAACTTGCCGAGGCGTTCGATAATATGGGATTCGGTCTGGGGAACCACCTTGGCGGCCATGGCGATAAAGACCGCCGCCACGCCGATAATGCCAAGCCAGATGGCGTATTCGTAGGGGATAGTCACGGATCATCCTTTTAAAAAAATCATGAATCCATTATAGTCAAAAGGATAAAAAGATAGATTAACGCCGCATCCTTACTCCGGAAGCCGGACAAAACCGGCGTCCATGTTGAAGTCGGGCAGGCCGTTGAGATTGGTGCGGACCTTGCCGTAGACAAAGTAGAGGTAGGTGCCGTCGTCGCGGACGGCCAGGGTCGGTTCTCCCACGGCGGAGATGGCACCCTGGGCCGTGGTCACCGGCGTTTGCAGCAGGGTGACGGCATCGCCCCAGTTTGCCGGATCGCTGTAGTTGCCGTCGGCGGAGGTGTTAAACTCATGGTAGACGACGGCATCAAGCCGGCGCAGATAGAGGCGGCTTCCCGTAAAGAAGGGCTGGGACTCCTCCTCGGCGGTATTGATCTTGTCCGGAAGCGGCGTATAGACCCAGGTGACACCGTCCGGATAGGTGCCTCCGGAGGCGAGGTAGAGGCTGAGGTCGTGGCTGCTTACTTCATCGTCCGTCCAGACGGAGTGCACCAGACCGTTTGCATCGGCGTGAATGTGGGGGTTGCCCTGGACACCGGGGGCCGGAGTGGTAATCGGGCTGACACCGGTGGGGTTGATGCTGATGGGCAGGTGGGTGGTGGCATCGCCGGTGACCGTCCCCAGGGTGTAGGGCTGGCCCAGGGTCATGGTACCACGGTAGATGTCGGCGCCGTCATCGCTCAGGTTGTCTTCGTTGTTGTTCCACGCCACAAGAAACTCCACCGTTCCGTTCGCTTCCGGAGGCAGGAAGGAGAGGCCGTAGGGCGACTGCACGCCGCTGGCGGGAGTTTCGTCAAACTTCACGGCGAAGGGTTCGGCAAAGGTGCCGTCGCTCTGGCGTTTGAAGCCGTAGAAGATGGTCGGCGGAACAAAGAGGCCGTTGGCCACATTGGAGATGTTCAAATCCACATGCGAAAGGTTGCCGTCGCTGATGCGGGCGGCGGGAAAGTCGGGGCGCAGCAGGCCGTCATAGGGGCCTTTGGTGGTAAAGACCCA
>QKHD01000192.1 GCA_003250175.1 Helicobacteraceae bacterium | reverse complement strand
GAAGTTATTTTTCAGGTGGTCGGCTTCGTTGAGGACGATGTCCGTAATGACGATCAGGTTTTTCCCCTCTTCCGAGAGGTTTTTAATATTTTCACTGGAGTCGATCACTACGGACGTATCCAAAAGATAAGCTTTCACCGGGCAATCACCTTTTTGACAATTTCAAAGACCCGGCCCACGGAGTCTAGCTCCGTATACTCCCGGTCCGTGTGGGGAGCGTAGATGTTCGGCCCCATGGAGACGGCATCGAGATGCGGAGCTTTGTCCTTAATCACAGCGCACTCCAGACCGGCATGGATCACTCCGACCTCACAACTTCCCGCGGTCGCCTCATACAGCGCCATCACCTCTTTGGCAAATTCGCTCATCTCCGGAGCCCAGGCAGGGTAGCCGTCCTTGACGTCAAGCCG
Source organism: Helicobacteraceae bacterium (assembly GCA_003250175.1). GTDB lineage: Bacteria > Campylobacterota > Campylobacteria > Campylobacterales > SZUA-545 > SZUA-545. Next base: position 12,909 of record QKHD01000192.1, on the reverse strand, counting down.
ATAACCCTCAAAAAATGCCCGGGTTTCTGATTCAAGCCGTTTAAGTGAGGCGTTGTCCATACTGCGGGCGGAGATTTCAATCAGCGCCGTATCCTGTTCGATCCGGACCTTGGCCAGGTTGATGCTGTCATGGGGAATCCCGTGGGCAGCGTTCCAGCTGCGCACTCCTGTCGGAAAGGCACGAAGCAGACGGGAAAGATCGCGGCAGTCATAAAGGGTCCCTACCCGATCCATCGTATCGACTTCCAGATTTTCCGGAACTGCCATACCCTCCGGAATGCTCGTCAGGGCATAGGCGTGGACGGGAATGGAGTTGTGCCGTTCGCCGCCGTGGAAATGGTAGAGGGGGAGGTTATGTTCATCAAGGAAAAAGAGCAGGTCTTTGAGGGCATTAGGGATATTTTTATCGATCTGGATTCCGGAGTGACCGCCGGGATAGTTGCGGGTTTTGATCCGGCACAGCGGCTCGGTTACAACGATGGGGGTCAACGGCACATGCACCGTAACGTCAAACCCGCCGGCACAGCCGATGTAGACCCTGCCCTCCTCTTCGCTGTCAAGGTTCAGCAGGTAGCGGCTGCGAATCTCCAGATCTAAGGCCTTGGCACCGATGAGACCGATCTCTTCGTCGTTGGTAAAGAGGCATTCGATATCGTGGCCCTCTTCCATCAACGCCAGCATCATGGCCACGCCGATACCGTTATCGGCCCCCAGGGTCGAGCGGTCAGCCCGGAGAATATTGCCCTCACGGACCAAACGAAGGTTTTCGTAATCGCCGATGCAGACCATGTCATAGTGAGCCTGGAGGCAGACGGTAGGCTTGCCTTTTCGGGTTAGGATATTGCCCGCCTCATCACTTTCGCACTCGTACCCTTTGGACTCGGCAAACTGTTCGATAAATGCCTGAAGTGACGCCGTATTCCCACTGCAATGGGGAATTTTGCTAATCGCCTCAAAGAGTGCTACTACCCGCTCCATTTTGCCTCCTAACGGAAAAATTCCTTGATCAGGTCACGTGCTTCGTTCACGTCCTCAATACGGTTGATTGTATCACGAAAGAGCGAAGCCCCTTCATAACCCTTGGAATAATTGTGCAGGTGTTTGCGGAAGAGCACCGCGCCGTACTCGCCGTGGAAACTCACCATGTTTTCGTAGTGCTCCAAAATCACGTCGTACTTCTCTTCGCGGCTGAGATTCGCCTTGCCTTCACGCAGCTGTTTGAAAATCCAGGGGTTGCCCATGGCCCCGCGACCGATCATCACGCCGTCGGTTTTGGTGTAGTCCATCACACTGTGGGCCTTATCGAAGCTGTCAATATCACCGTTGGCCAATACTGGGATCGAAACGGCGGCCTTGACTTCGGCGATCTGGTCATAATCCACGGGGGCTTTGTAGGCACCGGTTTTGGTTCGGCCATGCACCACCAGAAAGTCGGCTCCGGAGGCCTCGACGACTTTGGCGATCTCCGGACCTATTTTCTGATCAAAGCCCAGACGAATTTTGACACTGGTAAGCGATTTGTTAGAGGTAGATTTGATGGTCTCAATCATCTGCCCCAGTAAAACCAAGTCTTTGAGCAGCGAGGAACCGCTGCCGTGACCCACGATCTTTGGAGCCGGACAACCGGCGTTGAGATCGATAATGTCAATCCCCTCTTCATCATTCAAAATCTCAACGGCTTGACGGATAATCTCCGGTTTGGCACCGGCTAACTGTACGGAATAGGGAATCTCAAGTGGGGATTTTTCAATCATTTTTTTGGTGCGTCTGGCGTTGTAAACCAGGGCGTTGGAGCTGATCATTTCGCTAACGGTCAGATCAGCGCCAAACTTTTTTACGGTCTGGCGAAAAGGGAGGTCGGTCCAGCCGGCCAGGGGAGCCAGGGCGTAGACCTTGTTGGAAAAATCGAGTAGCATCAGAGGAAGTCGCTCAGCACCACTTTTTGACCGAATCTTTTCAGACTCATGTAGTAACGGAAGGGGCGCAGTTCGTCTTCGTCAAACTGCTCGAGGTACTCTTTGGCCACATCGTTTTTCTCCAGCTCGAGGTTGGCATAGAGATAGGCACTGGCCGCTGCTTCGATCTCCATCTGCAGGTGGTAGCAGATTTCCAACAGTTCATCGGGCTGGATATTCTCTTTCAGAATCTGGACCAGTTTGATAAAGTCCTTGTCGTCAAACTCCACCTCTTTGCACAGGGCTACCATCTCGTCCTTGGTCAGGTCGAGGGGATTTTTTTCCGATTCGTATCGGGCCAGCATGTTCAGCACCACTTTTTTGCTTTTTGGCAGGGTGACGCGTTCGAGCCGGCGTTTGTCCGCATAGGTTGCGTAGGCTTCAAAGGCACGTACGCACATGCTGCTTGGCTCCTGGCATCCACCCATCAGTTTATCCGCGAAGGTCGGCTCCACGTCCAGACGGTTGCACTGATTTTGCATGGCCAGGACATTATCGGATGGCAGTTTATATCGGCTCAGATCCACATACTCACCGCTCTTGACACGGTTGATGACGGAGAGAATTTCATTCAGCTCGTCGTCGTCGAAGGCAAACCCTTTGGGCAGGGTCATGGCGGTGTTGGCCAGAAGGCTGTTGATCAGGTTCAGACGGCTGTCGTGAATGCTCTGGGATCGGTGATTGCCGAGTAGAGCATTTTTAACCATCGTCTTGGATTTGTCCAGATCTTTTTCCAGACGGATACGTTTCAGACTGTTAACCACGGAGTAAAAACCGAAGTGTGCCAGGGTAGCGGCCAGCAGCAGCAAAGCTGGGATAATCACCCAAAAGGCAACCGGGAAGGAAAAGCTGGAGCCGAAAATGTCCATGGTAAAGACCTGATCCACAAACAAGTGGGTGTAGGCAACCACCAGAACTAAAAAAATAACCGATAACAGTGTGTAACGTTTGAAGTACATCCGGATCACCCTTTGGCCTGTACGCCGCTCTTTTCTACGATTTCTCTACAGACAATACAATATTTTGCATGAGGCTTGACTTTAAGGCGTTCCTTGCCAATGTCCTCTTCACACATTTCGCAGGTACCGTAGCTGCCGTCTTTGATCTTGCTCAGGGCATATTCAATTTCCGCCAGTTCTTTGGACTGCTGTGTGGTAATAACCTGATCGATCATGCTTTCACTGCTGGCACTGGCAAAATCACCCTCATCGTTCAGTTCGACGCTATTGAGCTGGTCCAGCTCATCGTGTGCATCGTGGATGTTTTTCAAAATCTGTGCCCGTCGTTCGAAAAGCATCTTTTCAAACTGGTTAAACTCTCTTTTTCTCATCATTTCTCTCTATTTGTGGTATGGGTGGTTGTTCACGATGGTAAACGCCCGGTATATCTGCTCGAAAAGTACACTCCGTGCCAGTTTGTGGCTCATCGTCAGGCGGCTGAGGCTGATGACATGCGAGGCCTTGGCCCGCATCGTATCGTCAAACCCATACGCCCCTCCGATGAAAAACGCCACCGGTTCGTCGTGTGAAACAAGGCGGGAGAAGCCTTCGCTGTCCAGCTCTTTCCCGCCGGGATCCAGAACGATATTGACCCCCTTCATGCAGGATGAAAAGGCATCGCCGTAGGCCGCCTGGGCCTGTCTTTCACCCTCTTTTTGCGCTTTGTCGATCTGCTTGGTATAGATCCAGTTATCCTGGATATCGGCATACTTGGAGATCAACTTCATATAATGCTTGTTTATCGTTTCAAACTCATCCTTCCCCTTTTTTAGGATTGAATAGACGAAAACTTTCTGCACCCGGTTTTTATCTGCTCATGATTTTGAGCAGGTTCCCCACGGTGGATTTGAGTGTTTTACGGTGCTCGACCATATCGATCAGACCGTGTTCGACCAGGAACTCCGCACTCTGGAAGCCCTCCGGAAGCTCGGCCCCGATGGTCTGCTTGATAACCCGCGCACCGGCAAACCCGATGATGGTTCCCGGCTCGGCAATGATAATGTCACCCAGCATCGCAAAGGAGGCGCTGACCCCACCGAAGGTCGGATCGGTCAGGATGGAGATGAAAGGAAGTTTTTCCTTGTCCAGCCTCCGGAGCGCAGCGGAAGTCTTGGCCATCTGCATAAGGCTGAAGGTACTCTCCTGCATCCGCGCCCCGCCGCTGGCACTGACGATTACCACGCCCACGCGGCGCTCAATGGCACGGTTGACGGCACGAACAATCTTCTCCCCTTCGACGGAACCAAGGCTGCCGCCCATGAAGTCAAAGTCAAATACAACGAGTTCGGTGGAGATACCGCCGATGGTGCAGCTGCCGCTGATCACCGCCGAGTGACGGCCGGTTTTTTCCACGGACTCTTCCACCCGCTGCTTGTAGCTTTTTTTGTCCACAAAGGAAAGGGGATCGATGGGTTTTAGGTTGGCATCGTGCTCTTCAAAGCTGCCCGCATCGGTCAGCATCTCGATACGCTGCGCCGCGTTGATACGCATGTGGTTGTCGCATTTGGGGCAGACAAAGGATTTCTCCGCGATCTCTTTATAATACATGATCGCCTGACACTTCTTACATTTGATCCAGTGCTTGGGAGCATCCTTGGGGCTGGGTCTTTCTCTCTTGACTTTTTTCAAAAGATCGCCGAAAATCATACGTTACATCCATTCGAGTTTATTAACTTCTTAATTGCTTCAAAGATCACCTTATCGCGGCTGACCAGGATAACGTCATCTTCGACCAATTGATGGAGGTCGTCACACAGGTGCAGCCCCGCATCGATATCGAAGATGCGGTGCTTGCCTGAAAAGATCACAAAATTCACGTCCCTGGCATAGGCCAGACTCAGCGCGATGGCACCGGGGCTGCGAAACTTCAGCTTCGCGTCCCGCAGGCTGCGAACCAGCTCCGGATTGGAGTAGGCCCGTTCCACCAGACCGATCTTTGGTGTATCGCACCCGCCGTAGGCTTCCTCTTCCATGGTGAGAAGGGAGCTTTTATACTTGCGGGTACCGTCATTGACAAAAAACTCTCCGCTGGCCAGGTTGGTTACGACGGAAGCCACCGTCTTCCCGCCCTTGCGCAGGGAAACCGAACTGCCGTAGTAGGGAAAGCAGGAAGCGATGTTGCTGCTTCCGTCGATGGGATCCAAAATGATCTCATCTTCACCCTCGCCAATCAGGCCGGTTTCTTCGGAGTTGATTTTACCAAAAGTTCTTAAATACTTTACAAAAATAGCCTCGGCCTGCATGTCGATGGCCAGGCTTCTGTCACCTCCCGCCCCAGTCTCACTGGGATCGCGGGAGACATAACAAAAGAGGGAGTTATCCAGCCCCTGACGCAACAACTCGTAAATCTCACGGTTGGCGTTGATCGCGGCCTGGATGAAACTCATGTTACCCCAGAAGCTTCGCAATCATGTCAAAGGCTGCGGCGCGTCCGTCCCTGGCTGCCGTAACCGCCAGATCCGCGCCGCGGACACAGTCGCCCCCGGCATAGACCAGGGCTTCGGATGTCTGGTAGGTTTCACCCACCTCACAACCGCCCCACTGATTCAGGGCGACGCCACTCTCTTTAAGATAGCCCATGTCCTGGTGGGAAAAGCCCAGCGACAGAATGACAACATCCGCCTCTTCCACATATTCAGACCCAACCACTTCTTCGGCCTTTTGGCGTCCGGAGGCATCTTTGGCACCCAGACGCATACGGCTAAACGTCACGCCCGTCACCTTGCCGGATTTATCCACGTTGATCTTTTTGGGTGTGGAGAGGAAGGAGAATTCAACACCCTCTTCGTTGGCGTTGATAAACTCTTTTTTACTGCCGGGCATGTTCGCTTCGTCACGTCGGTAGACACATTTGACGCTGGCAGCCCCTTCTCGAAGGGATGTTCGCACGCAGTCCATGGCCGTATCCCCACCACCGATAACCAGAACTTTTTTGCCGGTTACTTCGACCAGAGGGGTTCGTTTTTTGCCAAAGAGTTTCGCCTGGATATCCCGGAGAAAATCGATCGCGTTGACCACTCCGGAGGCCGTTTCGTTTTCAAGCCCGGCGGCATTGGATTTGGACGCACCCACACCGACAAAAACGGCGTCATACTCTTTTTTTAAGTCGGCAAAGCTGACATCTTTACCCACTTCACAGCTCAGGCGCAGTTCGAGACCTGCTTTTTCCAGCATGGCAAAACGCCGGGCCACGACACTCTTTTCCAGCTTGAATCCGGGAATACCCCAGACCAGCAGACCGCCCGGAATGCTGTCGCGTTCAAACATAACGACCTTGATCCCTGCACGGAGCAGGAAGTTGGCCGCACTGATCCCCGCCGGTCCGGAGCCGATGACGGCAACCTTTTTATCGGTGGTGATTCCGGGGAAAGCCGGTTCCATGCCCTCTTCGAAGGCACGCTCGGTAATGGCGGTCTCGATAGAACCGATGGTGATGGCGCCATAGCCGTCGTCATTTAGCGTACATGCCCCTTCGCAGAGCTTGTCCTGCGGGCAGATACGGCCCAGGATCTCCGGAAAGGGTGAGCTTTCGTTGGAGATTTTAAAGGAAAGGGCCAGATCGTTCCCCGCCATGGATTTGAGCCAATGGGGAATGTAGTTGGAAAGCGGACAGCCGATGGAGCTGCAGTACGGATCGCCGCACTGGACGCATCGCTCCGCCTGGGTGGAGGCTTTCTCTACCGTAAACTTGGAATAGATCTCGTTAAAGTGTTTGATCCGGCTGAGTACGTCGTCTTTTTGCGGATCGTTGCGGTCAACTTTGATAAATGATTGCATCGCCTCTACCTCTTATTCTTGAACAATGGAAAATTTCATATTTTTGGGGATGACCATCCAGAAGTTTCGCACCTCTTGTCGGAAATCATCCAAAATTGCTTTGGCTTTGATACTGCCGGTTTCGTTGTAGAAGTTTTTGAGCAGTTTTTTCAGATACTGCTTGCCCTCTTCCTCGAAGTCCGTATCAACACGGATCGCCTTGACCAGCTCCTGGTTCATCTTGTCGTAGAACTTGGATTCGCTGTCATAGATAAAGGCAACCCCGCCGGTCATACCGGCACCGAAGTTGATACCGGTCTGGCCGAGGATTACAACCGCACCGCCGGTCATGTATTCGCAGGCATGATCGCCCGTGCCTTCCACAACGGCAATGGCTCCGGAGTTACGGACGGCAAAACGTTCACCGACGCTGCCGGCGACATAAAGCTCACCGCCGGTCGCACCGTAAAGGCAGGTGTTACCCGCCGCGGAGAAACGCTCGCCCTGAACGGCGGGAACGATGGTGATTTTACCGCCGTGCATCCCCTTGCCGACGTAGTCGTTGGCCACGCCTTTAATGTTGATGGTCACACCTTTGTGCAAGAAGGCGCCCAGAGCCTGACCGGCGACACCGGAAAGGTTGAGTTTGATGGTATCTTTTTCAAGACCTTTGTCGCCATAATACTGGGCAATCTCACCGCTGATCAGCGCACCGAAACTTCGGTTGGTGTTTTTGATGCTGACATCCACCACCGCTTTTTCCGCAGGGTTTTTGATGGTGCCCTTGAGCCCTTTGAGAATCTCTTTTTCGAAGCTGTTGTTATCAAACGGTTCGTTGCTGGCAACCTGACAGGTATTAACCCCGTCGATGCGTCGCAAGATGGCGCTGAAATCAAACTTCTTGGCAAAATCGTCGTTGATCACTTCGAGCAGTTCGCGTTTACCGATGATCTCTTCGATGGTGGCATAGCCCAGCTCAGCCAGGATCGCACGCACGTCTTCCGCTACCATGGTCAGGTAGTTGATCACGCGGTCAACCGTTCCCACATAGTGCTGACGGAGGAACTCGTCCTGCGTTGCCACACCGACCGTACAGCGGTTGAGGTGGCAGACCCGCAGAATCTTACAGCCCAGAACAACCAGCAGACCCGTACCAAATCCGTAGCTTTCCGCACCCAGGATCGCCGCTTTGACAACATCGACACCGGTTTTCAGACCGCCGTCGGTTTGCAGGTGAACCAGCTCACGCAGTTCGTTGGCTTTGAGGGCGTCGTGGGCTTCGGTCAGACCGATCTCCCACGGGTTACCCGTAAATTTAATGGAGCTCAGAGGCGCCGCACCGGTACCGCCGTCGGCTCCGGAGATGATGATCTTGTCCGCATAGGCTTTGGCTACACCGGCGGCAATCGTACCGACGCCCGCGGTGGAGACCAGCTTAACGCTGATGATCGCGCTGGGGTTGACCTGCTTGAGGTCATAAATCAGCTGTGCCAAATCCTCGATGGAGTAGATATCGTGGTGTGGCGGTGGTGAAATCAGGGTCACGCCCGGAATAGTAAATCGCAGGGACGCGATGAGCGGGGTAACCTTTTCGCCGGGCAGCTGACCGCCCTCGCCCGGTTTGGCACCCTGGGCGACTTTGATCTGAATCTCTTCCGCGCTGCGCAGGTAGGCCGGGGTGACACCGAAGCGTCCGGAGGCTACTTGCTTGATCTTGCTGTTTTTAGGGCCGTTGAGACGGCTGGGTTTTTCACCGCCCTCTCCGGAGTTGGACATACCGCCCAGGATATTCATCGCCTCAGCCAGCGCTTCGTGCGCCTCTTCGGAGATGGAACCCATACTCATGGCCGCACTGGCAAAGCGTTTGAAGATCGCCTCTTTGGACTCTACCTTGCTGATATCGATCGGCTTGCGGTCGCTTTTGAAGACCAGGAAGTCGCGAATCATCTGCAGACCGCGCTTTTCGATCATCTCCTTAACCACGTTGTAGTCCGCCTGCTCGCCGGTAATGGAGGCTTTGTGCATGGCGTGAACCGCGGTCGGAGCGAAATCGTGGTATTCGCCTCCGGAGGTATATTTATAGAAGCTGCCGATTTCCAGCGGGAAGAGGCGGCTGATGTGTTTGGATTCGTAGGCGTTTTTGTGATCACGCAGAATCCGCTCTTCGATATCTTTGAACGTCAGACCACCCAGCAGGCAGGCAGAAGCGCTAAAGCAGCTTTCGACGATCTCTTTGGAGAGACCGATCACATCGAACAGTGCGGAGTTGCGGTAGCTGGCAACGGTCGCGATCCCCATTTTGGACATGATCTTCAAGATACCCTGGTTCAGGGCGTGCTGAATATTTTTCAGGCGTTCCTTGCGTACCTTCGGCGTATCGTTGGGGTAGACATCCAGAACGGTTGCGTAGAGCAGATAGGGATAAACCGCATTGACCCCGTAACCGAGCAGGACGGCAACGGCGTGCGGATCGAGCAGCTCTCCGGAGATGGCCACGGTAGAAACCAGGTGGCGCACACCCGCATGCAGCAGGGCTTCGTTGAGGTGACCCACGACCATGGCCATGGGGATCAGTTTGGTTTCGCTGTCCAGTACGCGGTCATCGAGTACGATGGTGCGGATACCGTCGGTTTTGACGTCCTTGATCACCGTAGCGGCCAGATCGTCCAGGCTCTTTTTCAGATCCTGTTTGAAGCCGGTGTAGTAGGTGCGGTATTTATAGTCGCTGTCGTAGCGGGGGGAGTTTTCATCCCCGAAGCTGAGCAGCACGTCGAGTTTCTCCCAGAAGAGTACCGGCGTGATCGCCTTAAGACGCTTCGCGTGGTTCGGGTCTTCGTCCAGGATATTATGAATCTGACCGAACCCGGTATTGGTGGACATGACCACGCTTTCACGCAGCGGGTCGATGGGCGGGTTGGTGACCTGGGCAAACTTCTGTTTGAAGTAATCGGAGAAGTTGCGCTGCTTTTGGCTAAAGGCCGCTAGAGGCGTATCGTCACCCATGGACGCGGTGTTTTCTTTACCGTGTTCCGCCATCGGCTTGACCACGTTTTCGATCACTTCGTTGGTGACGTTGTGGTAGCGCTGCATCTGGATCAGGTTGTCGTATTTGTAGTCTTCGACGTTCTGCATGGAGTTGGTGATGTACTCCTGCAGGTAGTGCATGTTTTCGTTCAGCCAGTCGCCGTAGGGCTGGGAGGTTTTCATGTACTCGTTGATCGCTTCGTTTTTCAGAATCTTGCCGTATTTGAGGTCGATCCCGATCATCTCGCCGCTTTGCAGACGGCCACGTTCAGCGATCTCGTCCGCTTCCAGGTCGATAACGCCGTATTCGCTGGAGATAATAATGCGGTGGTCTTTGGTAATGATGTATTTCGCCGGGCGAAGACCGTTTCGGTCAAGGACACAGCCAATGTAGCGGCCGTCGGTCATACTCACCGCAGCGGGGCCGTCCCATGCCTCAAAACAGGTAGAGGTGTACTCGTAGAATGCACGGAGTTTGCCGTCCATATGAGGAGAGTTCTGCCATGGCGCCGGGATCAGGTTACGAACCGCCTTGAAGAAATCGAGACCGTTGATCAGCATAAACTCCAGCATATTATCCAGGCTGGCGCTGTCGCTGGAACCGGTCTGCAGCAGGGGCACGATGCGACCCAGTTCTTCGTCGGAGAAGATCTGGCTTTTAAGCCCCTTGCTCTTGGCCGCTACATTGTAACGGTTGGCTTCGACGGAGTTGATCTCACCGTTATGGGCAAGGGCACGGAAAGGCTGGGCCAGTTTCCACTCCGGAAGGGTATTGGTGGAAAAACGCTGGTGGAAAAGCGCAAAACTTACTTCAAAATCACGATCCTGCAGGTCTTTGTAAAACTCTTTAATATAGGTCGGGATCACCAGACCTTTGTAGGAAATGACCTTGCTGGAAAAAGACGGGATATAAAAGCCCTTGGTACCATGCAGCTTGTGTTCGATCTCTTTGCGTGTCAGGTAGAGCAGTGCGTCAAAACGTTTTGTTGCGATGATGGAGTTGGGTACCACAAACACCTGTTTAATCATCGGCAGGCTCTCAAGGGCGAACTTGCCCAGTACGGAGGTGTCGACGGGAACGTCACGGTAAGCCAGAACCTTCAGATCGTTGGCTTCACACTGTTCGTCAATGATCTGTTTTTGGGAGTCGTCTGTAATAAAAAGCATGCCCACGGCATAGAGCTCGGGAAGATCAATCCCGTTTTCCTTGGCAACTTTTTTCATAAATTTCTGCGGCATCGAGAAAAGAAGTCCGCTTCCGTCAGCACTCTTTCCATCGGCGGCAATCGCGCCCCGGTGGATCATCCGGCTGAGTGCGGTAATCGCATCATCGGTATTTTTATAGCTGGGAATATGTTTAATGTTGGCTAGCAGTCCAAAGCCACAGTTGTCTTTAAATGCTGTCAGTGCATCCATTGCATACCTTTAGGTATAATGATTTACTATGAAAGTGTTACTATTCTACCAATAGAATCGTTAAGATGCGATAAAGGTGCGATAAAGGCCGATGCAAGGCTACATTCTCCATGTCTCCAAATACCGTGACGAAGACGTTATCGTCACCATTCTCACTCCGGATGCCCTTTTGAGTCTCTACCGTTTTTACGGTGCCAGGCACAGCACTGTCAACCTGGGATACAAGATCGATTTTGAAATCGAGAACATTGTCAACGTCACCATTTCCAGACTTCGCAATATCATCCATCTGGGAACCCCCTGGATCGGCCATGCCCCCACGGTGATGATCTGGCACCACTTTATTCGCCTACTAAATACCCACCTGCGGGGAATCGAAACCGTTGACCCCTTTTATTTTAACCTCTTAGAACGTCTCTCCCGTTCCCTGGAGCGCCAAAACCCCAAGCGGGCGTGTATCGATGCCTATTTAGAGATGCTGGCCTTTGAGGGGCGATTGCACAAAGAACCCTACTGCTTTATCTGCGACGAACCGGTGGAGGAAAATCTGGCCTTGGGTCGTGCCTTTTTACCCGCACATACCCACTGCATCTATGGAAGAAAACTTCCCTTCAACGAGACGCTGGCGATGCTGGAAAATCAAAAAAGTCTGATGCTGGACGAAACGACGGTAAATAATCTGTGGGATGTTTTAATGGAAGGGATGTAAGCCCGCGCTAGGCGGGCTTACATGAAAGAGGGGCTGGATTACCAGCCGAAGGTCAGGTTGACGACGTGACGTGCGTCACGGTCTTGACCGGCATAGGCACCGACCTCTTCTTCATAGTAGGCATAGCCGACTTGAAGCATGGTCAGACGCAGGTTCATCCCGTAGGTAGGGGCGCCCTGGTAGAGACCTGTACGCAGGCTCAGCGTGGAGAACCAGCCGTCCCATACGTTGACACCAAGACCCAGACGGGTACGCTTGATAATATCCGTATCCTGCTCGTACCCTTTGCCGATGTCAATGTAGTCAAAGGCCATACGAATCTGGTTGAAGAACTTGTGCCCTTCCCAGCGCTTGATATAACCGATACCGGCATTATAGGTTGCGGGGATGTAGACAGCATCTTTGTCACCAACACCACCCATGTTCATGGCACTGAAACCGACGATTAGGTCAGGTAGTACGTGGTAGGTAGCACCAAGGTCAAAAACGGTGCTTGTGCCTTCCTTGGCCAACTCGTCCTGTACGTAGGTTCCGAAGTCATCTTTGTTATCAATATACTCGTTGATAGTAATAGCATCGTTGACGCTGAAGTAGGTGATCTGTTTTACACCGAAGCCCAGGCTAAAGTTGTTGAGCTCATATTTGGAGCCCAGGGAGACCTCTTTAAAGTCATAGGAACCGCCCAGGGCAACACCGCCGTAGCCGATACCTTGAACTTCCATCATACCGTCGGTACCGAAACCTCGGTGTGTCCGGAAGTCAAAGCTGGCTCCGCCAAATGCTGCTACCGCAAAGGCAACTTTTTCACCCTTGCGGCTGACACTAAGCATGTCATTAAAATCAAAGTGCAGGTTTTTACCCATGTAGGCTTCGAAAACATCCAAAGCCGCCAGGGTTTCATCGTCATCCTCATCCGGAATGCCGTCGCCATCAAGATCGCCCGGAGCATCGGTTGCATCACCCAGATCGGTGACGAAGTCAACGATATTTTCGTTGATGGAGATATTCATGTTGATCAGTTCTACTTCAAGACCATATTCAGATGGAATAT
>QKHD01000330.1 GCA_003250175.1 Helicobacteraceae bacterium | reverse complement strand
GGGGTAACGCAGACCCGAACGGCTACACTCAGCATTCGTCCTGCACAAAACTACGAAACGACCATCAAGGCCGGCTACGACAGCAAGCCGACCACCCTGGATTCGGACCGAAACATCTTTGAGCAACTGGCATCCAAAAGTGTTTCGGCCTCTTCCTCTCCTTTCCTGCTGGCAACCGGCCTGACCGATTACCTCGCGTCCTATCCCCACGGTTGTACGGAGCAGATTGTCTCCCAAACCTTCCCGTGGGTTGCCCTAGCCGCCTCTTCACGCTTTGAAACCATCGCTCCGGAGGATAAGATCAACGCCGTTATTTCCATGTTGCAAACCCGACAGCTTGGTGATGGCGGATTCTCCCTGTGGCCCGCCTCAAGCTACACCAACACCTTCGCCTCACTCTATGCCGTACACTTTTTAACCGAACTGAAAAAGAGTACGACACACCCGATTCCGAAAAGCCTCTATGACGGCGGCATGGATTATCTGCGCAAGGTTGCCCGACAATCCTCTGCCAGCATGTCAGCGGCACGTTTGCGGGCTTTGGCCATCTATCTGCTGGTACGCAACGATGAAGTGGCCACCAACTACCTGATCGATCTGCATACCCAACTGCAAAAGAACTTCAAAGGGTGGGAGAAGGATATTCTTTCAACCTATATGGCCGCCTCCTTCCAGCTGCTGAAAAAAGAGGACAGTGCCGCCAAACTGGTCAACGGTTTTGATCTCTCCGCCACATCCGGCTATACGGATTTCCAATCCGACCTGACCATGAATGCGCAATACGTCTACCTGATCTCGACCCACTTCCCGACGATCGAACTCGATGTCAAAAAAGATATCATGCCCCTGCTCAAACCGATCATGCAGGGTAAACTGACCACCATTTCCGCGGCTTATACCGTCTTGGCTCTCAGTGCCTATTCCCAACGCAACGAGGCGAAATACGGTACCGATTCCGTAGAATTTTACACCGTGGGCAACCAGAAAGTCGCCCTGCCAATATCAGAGAGCAAACCTTTCCCTAAATCCAAGCTTCCCCTGCCGGCTGGAAAAGTTGCCGTGGAGTCGGAATCTCCCTTCTTTTATCAACTGGTTCAATCCGGTTACGATAAAAATGTCCATAGCAAACCCCTGGCCAAGGGAATCGAGATTTATAAAGAGTATCTCAATGAAAAGGGTGATAGCGTCAGCGAGGCAAAGCAAGGCGATGAGCTTGAGGTTGTCATCAAGGTGCGCCTGACGGAAAAATCCTTTATGTCCAATATCGTTCTCATCGACCTGCTTCCCGGAGGCTTTGAAGTACTGCGAGAGTCCGTTCCGCGGGATAACGGCGAATGGCAATCCGATTATGTCGATGTCCGGGAAGACCGTGTGGTCTTTTATGCCGGTTTTGGCGACCGCGTGACCGAACTGCGTTACAAAGTCAAAGCCACCGCCTCCGGAGAGTTTACCGTTCCCGCTGCTTCCGCTGCCTCCATGTATGATCCGGAGGTTATGGCCCACACAGCGGCATCACGCATGAAAGTTCAATCAGCCGGCACCCATTGAAAAAACGTTTTCTCTTTCTTCTGCCCCTCCTCCTTACGGGAGGATGGCTGGCAACACTGTGGTATCAGGTTCCCGAAAAAAAAATCTTTGCCTGGCACACCTACTCGACTCTCTACCTGGATGCCGCAGGCAACCCTTTGCGGCTGACCCTTGCAGACGATGAACGCTACCGCCTCTGGATCCCCTATGCGGCTATTCCCAAGGAAATTATCCAGGCTACCCTTTTTTACGAAGACCGCTATTTCTACTCCCACCCCGGAGTCAATTTTCCGGCACTCTGGCGCGCCTTCGTCTCGACCTACATCCGCAAAGAGCGACGGGTGGGGGCTTCGACTATCACCATGCAGGTTGCCCGGGTTGCTTTTAGCCTCCAATCCCGGGAGGTCCTTGGAAAGCTCCAGCAGATATTTTATGCCCTCTGGCTCGAACAGCACTACACCAAAGAGGAGATTTTGGAGTTGTATTTCAACTCGGTCTCCTACGGCGGAAACATCGAAGGTATCGAAGCGGCCAGCCGCATCTATTTTCACAAAAGTGCTGCGGAGCTTAATCTTCCCCAGGCCCTGGCCCTCACCGTCATACCGCAAAATCCGGTTAAACGCTCTCCTCTCAACGAAACGGGCTATCACAAGATGATCGCCGCACGGGATAATTTTTATGCATCCTATCAGACCGAACTCTCTCCGGAGGATCGCGAAACAGCCCGGAATTGGCTCACCCTTCCGTTGCAGATTTTTTCAAGGGAAGATTTCCCGTTCTTTGCACCCCACTTTACCAACCACCTTCAACAGACCCTGCACCAGCACGGCATCATCCGCACCACCCTCGATATGGCCAAACAGAGCACGGTGGAAAATGAAATAGCCCGTTGGGTTAATAAGAACCGAAACAAAGGCATGACCAATGCCGCCGCACTGCTTCTGGATCGAACCAGCATGGAGGTTAAGGCCTGGGTCGGGTCGGCTGATTTCTACGACGATACGATCCTGGGGCAGGTGGACGGCATTACGGCCAAACGCTCACCCGGCTCTACCCTCAAGCCCTTTGTCTATGCCCTGGCCATGGATCAAAGCCTGATCCATCCCAACACCCTTTTGAAAGATACGCCCTATCGTCTCCAGGCCTACACTCCGGAGAACTACGACCATGTTTTTCTCGGCCCCATAACCGCCACACAGGCCCTGATCAGCAGCCGAAACGTTCCGGCCGTTCGACTCGCTTCGCAGCTGAACGATCCTGATTTTTACAGCTTTATGACATCCGTTGGCATCTCAGAAATGAAGCATGTCGGTCATTATGGCCTCTCTATCGTTTTGGGTGGTATGGAAGTCACTCCTTTGGAATTGGGAAAACTCTACGGTCTTCTTGCCAATGGCGGCCGACTCCATCCGGCTCAATTGCTGCAAGATGAAAAACCCGCTCCGGAGGTCCCGCAACTACTTTCGGAAGAAAGTGCCTACCTAACCCTCGATATGCTCAACCACAACCCCTCGTCCCTGGAATACGGCAGCCTGGGGCTTTTAAAAAGAACCCCGTCCTACGCCTGGAAAACAGGCACCTCCTTTGCCTTCAGGGATGCCTGGAGTGCCGGGGTGGGTGCCAAACATATTCTCATTGTATGGGTAGGAAATTTCGACGGCAGCCCCAATCCCAATTTTATCGGGCGTGAAGCGGCGGGACCGCTCTTTTTTAATATTATGAAAACCCTGGGTGAAGGGAATGTTTTTCAAAACGACCACTCGGTATCACTACTTAATCTGACAAAAATCGATATCTGCGCCACAACCGGAGAGCTTCCCGGAAAGTTCTGCCCGAAAATTAAAAAGGGGTGGTTTATTCCCGGGGTTTCACCCATTGGCACTTCGGACGTTTATCGGGAGGTTCCCATCAATATGCAATCGGGACTCCGGGCATGCCAGGAGATTAAAGGGGCAACCCGCATGGAGGTTTATGAGTTTTGGCCCAGTGATGTCCAGGAGATTTTTCTCATGGCGGGAATTGTCAAAAAGAGCCCCCCGCCCTATGAGGAGAGTTGCAGCAAAAGTCTGACC